>NZ_JBFABB010000083.1:0-31365 GCF_040640035.1 Micromonospora sp. NPDC023633
GCGTCGCCGCCGCCGAGCTTGGCCTGCTGGCCGGCGCGGACCGCGTCGAGGGCTGCCTGTTCGGCAACGGCGAGCGCACCGGCAACGTCGACCTGGTGACGCTGGGGCTGAACCTCTTCTCCCAGGGCGTCGACCCGATGATCGACTTCTCGAACATCGACGAGGTGCGGCGCGCCGTCGAGTACTGCAACCAGCTCCCGGTGCACGAGCGCCACCCGTACGCGGGCGATCTGGTCTACACCGCCTTCTCCGGCTCCCACCAGGACGCGATCAAGAAGGGCTTCGACGCGCTCGCCAAGGACGCGGCGGCGGCCGGCGTGCCGATCGACCAGCACACCTGGGCGGTGCCCTACCTGCCGATCGACCCGAAGGACCTGGGCCGCACCTACGAGGCGGTCATCCGGGTCAACTCGCAGTCCGGCAAGGGCGGCGTCGCGTACATCATGAAGAGCGAGCACCAGCTCGACCTGCCGCGCCGGCTCCAGATCGAGTTCTCCGGCGTGGTCCAGCAGGTGACCGACCACGACGGCGGCGAGGTCGACCCGGGCACGATGTGGGAGATCTTCGCCGGGCACTACCTGCTCGACCACCAGGTCGACCCGGCGCTCACCCTGGACGGGTACGCCATCGGCACCGCCGAGGGCAAGGTCGAGATCGAGGCCCGCGTCGGCCTGGGCGGGGAGCCCCGCTCGCTGACCGCGGTCGGCAACGGCCCGATCGACGCGTACGTCAACGCGCTCCAGTCGGTGGGCGTGGCGGTACGGGTGCTCGACTACCACGAGCACGCGCTCTCCTCCGGCGGGGACGCGCAGGCCGCCGCCTACGTGGAGTGCGAGGTCGACGGTCGTACGGTCTGGGGCGTCGGCACCGACGCCAACATCGTCACCGCCTCCGTGAAGGCCGTGACGAGCGCCGTCAACCGCGCCCGCGCCTGACGGGTGGGCGGGGCCGCCTGTCGACGCGTGGGTGTCGACGGGCGGCCCCGCCTCACCTGCGGGGTGGGCGGTGGATGAGCAGGGCGGCCATCGCCGCCCCGGCCAGCAGCAGGCCGGCACACCAGAGCATCGCGCCCCGGTACGCGGCGGTCAGCGCGGCCGGCTGCGCGTAGCCGGAGCCGGAGAGCCCGACCAGCAGCGGGAGCGCGGCCACCGCCAGCAGGCCGCCGGCGCGGGACGCGGCGTTGTTGAAGCCGCTCGCCACGCCAGCGAACCGGTCGTCGACCGCGGCCAGCACGGAGGCGGTCAGCGGAGCCACCACCAGCGTCAGCCCGATCCCGAAGAGCACCACCCCGGGCAGCACGTCCCGCCAGTACGACGCGTCGGGGCCGACGCCGCGCAGTAGCACCAGCCCGGCGGCGGCCACCACCGGCCCGACGGTCAGCGGCAGCCGCGGCCCGATCCGCGCCGACAGCGCGCCGGCCCGGGCCGAGCCGACCAGCAGCAGCACCGTCATCGGCAGCAGCGCGACCCCGGTGAGCAGCGCCGACCAGCCGACCACGTTCTGCAGGTGGACGGCGAGGAAGAACGTGAAGCCGCCGAGCGCCGCGTAGACGAGCACGGTGAAGACGTTCAGCACGGAGAAGAGCCGGCTGCCGAACAGGCCGGTGGGCAGCATCGCGGCGTCCCCCCGGCGCCGCTCGACCAGCACGAAGGCCGCCGCGCTCGCCACGCCCGCCAGCGCGGCTACGAGCACCGGCACCGAGTCGAAGCCCCGGACGGGGGCGTCGATCAGCGCGTACGTGACGCCGGCCAGGGCGAGCGCGCCGAGCAGCGCGCCGGCCACGTCGAACCGGCGGCGGCGCCCCGAGGCCCCGGTGCGGGAGGCGGCCTCGTCCCGGCTCTCCGGGACCCAGCGCAGCGCCGCCAGCAGCACGAGCACGGCCAGCGGCAGGTTGAGGAAGAAGATCCACCGCCAGGAGAGCGCGTCGATCAGCCAGCCGCCGAGGAACGGGCCGAGCGCGGTGGAGACGCCGGACAGCCCCGACCACGCGCCGATCGCGCGGCCCCGGTCGTCCGGGTGGAAGCTGGCCTGGAGCACCGACAGCGAGCCGGGGGTGAGCAGCGCGCCCCCGGCGCCCTGGAGGAACCGGGCCGCGATCAGCCACCCGGTGCCCTGGGCCAGGCCGCAGAGCAGCGACGCGAGGGTGAACCAGACCACCCCGAGCAGGAAGACCCGCCGCCGCCCGAAGCGGTCGCCGAGCGCGCCGCCGAGCAGGACGAAGGCGGCGAGCATCAGCAGGTAGCCGTTGACCGTCCACTGGAGACCGGCGACGGTGGCGTCGAGGTCCGCGCCGAGACGGGGCAGCGCCACGTTGACCACGGTGGTGTCCAGGAAGACCATGCCGGAGGCGAGGACGGCCGCGAGCAGGGTGCCCCGCCCGCGGGCGGTGCCCAGCCGGAGCGCGGGGGCGGTTTCGGTCATGGGGTCCAATCTGCCTCGCACGATATGAGAGACGCCACGAATCGCCGAAACCAGGCCCGGGTACTGTGCGGGATCGCCGGGAGCCCGCAAGCTGGAGAGGTGTCGTCTGTGCGTACCAGATCAGGACCGCGCGCCGCGGTGACGGCCGCGCTCGCCGCGGCGCTGGCGCTCGGCGCGGCCGGTTGTGCCGCCGTCGACGAGCCGGACACCCCGCCGAGCAGCGGTGGTGGCGGCAACGCCGCGCAGAAGCTGACCCAGCTCACCGTGGCCACGGCCGGGTCGATGAAGGGCTACAGCCGGGAGCGTTTCCCGCACTGGCGGGACACCGGCAAGAACTGCGACGTACGCGACAGCGTGCTGAAGCGCGACGGGGAGGACATCCGGCTCTCCGGCTGCAACGTGGTCGGCGGCCGGTGGGAGAGCGTGTACGACGACCGCGCCCTCACCGACCCCTCCGACGTGGACATCGACCACATGGTGCCGCTGGCGAACGCGTGGCGGTCGGGCGCCGACGAGTGGGACGACGCGAAGCGCGGCGAGTTCGCCAACGACCTGGACCGGCCGCAGCTCATCGCGGTTTCCGCGTCCTCCAACCGGGCAAAGGGTGACCAGGACCCGTCCCAGTGGAAGCCGGCGAACCGGTCGTTCTGGTGCCAGTACGCCGAGAACTGGGTGACGGTCAAGCACCACTGGCGGCTCACGGTGACCACTGCCGAGAAGGCCGCCCTGACCGACATGCTGGAGGGCTGCACATGGGCGAGCAAGCCGTGACCGGAGCCGGGGCGACGCCCGCCCCGGAGCAGACGCCGGACGCCACCGGGGAGGACGCGGCGGCGGCCACCGGCAGCGCGCCGGCCGGGCCGACCACGGCCGGCATGACGGCGGACGGCGCGGCCGGCGCGACGACCGGGGTGCCGGGGGCCGGCATGGCCGCCGACGCCGAGGGCACGTCGACCGCCGCGCAGGAGCGTACGGCCGACATCGTGCCCGGCCCGGGCGGGGTGATGACCGACGAGGTCGGTGTGGTCACCGGCGAGCTGACCCTGCGCACCGGGTACGCCGACGGTCAGGTCACGCTGACGGTGCAGTACAAGGACGCCGACGAGTGGTACACGGTCACCGGCGGCCGGGTCGCGCTGGCCGACCCGGCCGGGCTGGACGCGGTGCACGGCGTCGCGGTCGCGCTGCTGCACCGCCCCGAGGGCTGACCACACCGCCCGACGCCCGGACGCGGCCCCCGTCGAGGGCCGCGTCCGCGACGCGGATCAGACGTACGAGCCGGGCTCGTTGGGGGCGGAGACGGTGTGCGGCTCCTCGCCCTCGCCGACCGGGCGGGTGAGCTGCACGCTGACCTTGTGCGGGCGGAGTTCCCCGCTGGCGATCCGCTCGGCGAAGTGGCAGGCGACCCGGCTGCCCCCGACGTCCCGCAGCGCGGGCCGCTCGTCCGCGCAGCGGGTCGGCTGCGCCCACGGGCAGCGGGTGTGGAACCGGCAGCCCGCCGGCGGGTTGGCGGGCGAGGGCAGGTCGCCGGCGAGCAGGATGCGCTCCCGGCGGTCCTCCACGTCCGGGTCCGGCACGGGCACCGCCGACATCAGGGCCCGCGTGTACGGGTGCATCGGCTCCGTGTAGAGCCGGTCGCTCGGCGCCTCCTCGACCAGCGCGCCCAGGTACATCACGCCGACGGTGTCGGAGATGTGCCGGACCACCGCGAGGTCGTGCGCGATCACCAGGTAGGTCAGACCGAGGGTGTCCTGGAGGTCGTCGAGGAGGTTCACCACCTGGGCCTGGATCGACACGTCGAGCGCGGAGACCGGCTCGTCGGCGACGATCAGGTCGGGCCCGAGCACCAGCGCCCGGGCGATACCGATGCGCTGCCGCTGGCCGCCGGAGAACTCGTGCGGGTAGCGGGAGAGCGCCCAGCGGGGCAGGCCGACCTTGTCCAGGGTCTCGCCGATGACCCGTCGCCGCTCGTCCCGGTTGCCGCCGATGCCGTGGGCCTGCAGACCCTCGGTGAGGATCGACTCGACGTTCTGCCGGGGGTCCAGGCTCGACATCGGGTCCTGGAAGATCATCTGCATCCGGCGGCGCATCGACCGCAGCCTGCCCGACGGCAGCTTCGTCAGCTCGACGCCGTCGAACCGGACCTCGCCGCTGGTGGGCGGGGTGAGCTGGAGCAGCGCCCGACCCAGCGTCGACTTGCCGCAGCCGGACTCGCCGACCAGGCCGTACGTCTTGCCGCGCGGGATGCTCAGGTCGACCCCGTCGACGGCCTTCACGTGGCCGACCGTCCGGTCGAGGATCACCCCCCGCCGGATCGGGAAGTGCACCTTCAGGTCGCGGACCTCGACGAGGATGTCGCTCTCGGTCACGGCTTCTCCTCCTCGCGCGGTGCGGGCACCGGGCCCGCGGTCGCCTCCGCGGCCGGGGCGGTGGCGGCCGGCGCCGCGGCCGGGGCGGTGCTGGTGGCGACCGGCCGGGGCAGGGTGCCAGGCACCGGCGCCGGGTTGACGCAGCGGTAACTGCGGCCGTCGTGGGCGAGCACCAGCGCGGGCGGCTCCCCGACGCACTCGTCGACCCGCCGCGTGCAGCGCGGCGCGAAGGCGCAGCCGTCCGGCCAGGGCAGCAGGTCGCGGACCGAGCCGGGAATCGGGTTCAGCCGCTCGCCGCGCCCGGCGTCCAGGCGCGGCACCGAGCCGAGCAGCCCCACGGTGTACGGGTGCCGGGGCTCGCGGAACAGCGGGCGACGGCGGGCCGTCTCCACCACCCGGCCGCCGTAGAGCACGTTGATGGTGTCGCACATGCCGGCGACCACGCCCAGGTCGTGCGTGATCATCACCAGGGCGGTGCCGGACTCCCGGACCAGCTCCTTGAGCAGCTCCAGGATCTGCGCCTGGATGGTGACGTCCAGCGCCGTGGTCGGCTCGTCGGCGATCAGCAGCCGGGGCTTGCAGGCCACCGCCATCGCGATCAGGGCGCGCTGCCGCATGCCGCCCGAGAGCTGGTGCGGGTACTCCTTCAGCCGCCGCTTCGGGTCGGGGATGCCGACCCGGTCCAGCAGGGCCGCCGCCTCCTTCTCGGCCGCCGCGCCCTTCATCCCCCGGTGCCGCGTGAGCACCTCGGTGACCTGCAATCCGATCGGGATCACCGGGTTCAGCGAGGAGAGCGGGTCCTGGAAGATCATCGCGACGTCCCGGCCGCGGATGTCCCGCCGGGACCGGTCGTCGAGCTGGAGCAGGTCCGTGCCGTCGAAGACCGCCTTGCCGCCGACGCGCAGGCCCGGCTGCTTGGGCAGCAGACCCATGATCGCCAGCGAGGTGACGCTCTTGCCGCAGCCGGACTCGCCGACCAGGCCGACCACCTCGCCCGCGTCGACGGAGAAGGAGACCCCGTCGACGGCGTGCACGGTGCGCTGACCGCGCCGGGCGAAGGTGACGGAGAGATCTTCGACATCAAGCAGAGCCATGTCGGGCCCGCCTTTCGTTCGCGACTGCGGGGCTCGCAAGCTCACTCCTCGCGCTCACCGGCCCTACTTCCGCAGCTTCGGGTCGAGTGCCTCGCGCATCGCCTCGCCGAGCAGGGTGAAGCCCAGCGCGGTGACGATGATGGCGAGGGCGGGCAGGATCGCCAGCCGGGGCGCGGAGTCGAGGTACTGCTGCGCGTCGGCGAGCATCACACCCCACTCGGGGATGGAGGCGTCGTTGTTGCCGAGGCCGAGGAAGGAGAGCGCCGCGGCCTCGATGATCGCGGTGGCCAGGGTGAGGGTGGCCTGCACGATGACCGGGGCGAGCGAGTTCGGCACCACGTGGGTCAGCGCGATCTTCGGCTTCTTCACGCCCAGCGAGACGGCGGCCAGGACGTAGTCGCTGTTCGCCTGGGAGATCATCGAGCCGCGCAGCAGCCGGGCGAAGACCGGCACCGACACCACGCCGACCGCGATCATGACCGTGGTCAGACCGGCGCCGAGCAGGGCGGCGATGCTGATCGCCAGCAGCAGGCTCGGCATGGCCAGCAGCATGTCGACGAAACGCATCAGCACGTTGTCGACCGCCCGGCCCCACCGGCCACCGAGGCCGGCGGCGGCACCGGCGATCCCGCCGATCAGCGAGCCGACGGCGAGGCCGATCAGGGTGGAGACCACGCCGACCAGCAGGGTCTGCCGGGCGCCGACGACCATGCGGCTGAACTCGTCGCGACCGATGTGGTCGACGCCGAACCAGTTCTCCGCCCGGAAGCCGGGGAAGTCGCCGAGGCGGATCTCGCCCTTCCAGAGCTGGGCGTCCGGGGGGTGCGGGACGAAGAACGGCCCGAGGACGGCGACCAGCAGGAACAGGCTCAGGATCACCGCGCCGACGATCGCCGCCGGGTTGCGCCGCAGCCGGCGGAACGCCTCCTTCCAGAGGCTGACGCCGCGTTCGTCCTCCCGGGCCGCCAGCTCGGAGAGCCGGTCGATCTTTTCCTTCTTCTTGCCGCTGGTGATCGTCATCGGACCCTCACCCTCGGGTCGATCAGGCTGTAGGAGAGGTCGACCAGGAGATTCACCAGCACGTACACCACCGCGATGATCAGGATGAAGCCCATCAGCACCGGATAGTCACGCTGGCTGATCGCCTCGTAGATGAAGGCTCCGATGCCGCTGAAGGCGAAGACGGTCTCGGTCAGCACCGCGCCGGAGAGCAGGCCACCGGTGAGCAGGCCGATCGAGGTGACCACCGGCAGCATGGAGTTGCGCAGCACGTGCCGGCGCCGGACCGTGCTCTCGGTCAGGCCCTTCGCCTCGGCGGTGCGCACGAAGTCCTCGTTGAGCACCTCCAGCACGCTGGCGCGGGTGATCCGGACGATGATCGCCAGGGGGATGCTGGCCAGCGCGACGGCCGGCAGCACCAGGTGCCAGAGCGCGTCGGCGGCGGCGTCCCACTCCCGGGTCATGATCCCGTCGAGGACGAAGAAGTTGGTGATCCGCGTCGCCCCGAGCGTCGGGTCCTGCCGGCCGCTCGCCGGGAACCAGCCGAGGTTCTCCGCGAAGATCGCCTTGAGCACGTACGCGAGGAAGAAGACGGGGATGCAGATGCCGATCAGGGAGCCGCCGACCGAGAGGTGGTCGAGCATCCGGCCGCGGCGCCGGGCCGCCAGGTAGCCCAGCGGGATGCCGACGCCGATCGCGATCAGCATCGCGGTGATGGAGAGCTCCACCGTGCCGGGGAAGCGTTCGACGAACTCGGTGACGACGGTGCGCTTGGTGGAGGTCGACGTGCCCAGGTCGAGGCGGATCAGCCGCCGCACGAACCGGCCGTACTGCACCAGGATCGGCTCGTCGAGGCCCATGTTGCGCCGGATCGCGGCGCGCATCTCGGGCGTCCCGCGCTCACCGAGGATGGCGGTCTCGGGACCGCCGGGCAGTCGGCGGAGCCAGATGAACAGCAGGAGGGAGAGCCCGAACAGCGTGGGTATCAGCTGGAGCAGGCGTCTGACGATGAACCGGAACACGGCGGCCTCGTAAGGGGTACGGAGGGTCGCGGGCGGGCGCTGCCGAAACAGCGCCCGCCCGCGGTCGGAGCGTCAGATCAGGACTTGAACTCGGCGGTGGAGAAGCGCTCGTCGGTGAGCGGGCTCGCCTTGACCCCGGTCACGTCCTTGCCGAACACGATCGCCGGCGGCGAGTGCGACACCGGGACACCGGGCAGGAAGTCCATGATGGCCTTGTTCAGGGCCTTGTACTTCTCGGTCCGGGCCGCCACGTCGGCGGTGCTGTCCGCGTCCTTGAACTGGTCGAACAGGGCCTTGTTGGTGAAGCCCCACTCGGCCTTCGTCCGGTCGAACATGGTGCCGATGAAGTTGTAGCCGTCGCCGTAGTCACCGGTCCAGCCGAGGAAGTGCAGGTCGTGCTTGTTGCCCGAGGTGGTGGCGTTCAGGTAGTCCGGGCTCCACTTGAGCGGGATGGCCTGGACGTTGATGCCGACCGCCTTGAGGTCCGCCGAGAGCAGCTCGAAGATGTCCTTCGGGTTCGGCATGTACGGCCGGGTGACCTCGGTCGGGTAGTGGAACCGCAGGGTCAGGTTCGTCGCGCCGGCCTCGGCCAGCAGCGCCTTCGCCTTCGCCGGGTCGTAGTTGTACTTGGCGACGTCGCCGTTCCAGCCCTCGACGGTGTCCGGCATGAAGTTCTCGGCGACCTTGGCGCCCGGGGGCAGCTTCGAGTCGACCAGAGCCTGCCGGTTCAGCGCGTGCGCGATGGCCTGACGGACCTTCACGTCTGCGAGCTTCGGGTTCCCCTTCTGGTTGATGGCCAGGTAGAGGATGTTGAACGCCGGACGGGTCAGGACGTTGAAGCCCTCGCCCTTCAGCGGCTCGACGTCGGCCGGGCCGACCAGGTCGTAGCCCTGGATGTCGCCGGAGCGCAGCGCCTGCTTGCGCGCGTTCTCGTCCGAGATCGTCTTGTAGATGAGGGTCTTCAGCTTGGCCTTGGTGCCGGCGTAGTCCTCGTTGCGCTCGATGGTGAGCGTCTTGTTGGCGACGTCCCAGGACTTGAACTTGAACGGTCCGGTGCCGGTCGGGTGCGCCGTGGCGTAGGCCGGGTACTTGATGTCCTCGGCGGTGCCGCCCACGTTGCTGGCGTCGTACTTTTCCAGCGCGGTCGGGCTGTGCATGGAGAACGACGGCAGCATCAGCGCGGCCGGGATCTTGCTGGAGACCCGGGTGAAGGCCAGGTCGACAGTCGTGGCGTCCTTGGCGGTGCAGGACTTGAAGAGGCTCGGCGGCAGGTCCGCGCTCTCGTTCTTGGCGAAGCCGCCCATGACGTCCTGCCAGTACGGGGTCACGTCCGGGCTCTGCATGAGGCCCTTGGCGTTGTACCAGCGGTCGAAGTTCTTGCAGACCGCCTCGGCGTTGAATTCGGTGCCGTCGTGGAACTTCACGCCGGAGCGCAGCTTGAACGTCCACGTGGTGCCGGCGGCGTCCGGGGTCCAGGACTCGGCCAGACCGGGGGTGACCTTGGTGCCACCCTCCTCCGGACGGACCAGCGTCTCGAAGACCTGACGCGCCACGCGCAGCGACTCACCGTCGCTGGCGAAGCTCGGGTCGAGCACCTTCGGGTCTCCGGCTACGCCGAAGACGAGGGTGTCCTTCTTGCTACCGCCGGAACTGTCATCGCGGTCGCTCTCGGCGCAGCCTGCTACCGCGAGGGCCGCGACCGCGACGGCCGCGAGGGCGACCTTCGGCCTGGATGCACGCATGGGTGCTTCACCTCGTCCTTGGGGTTACGGACAATCGTGGTGACAGGGGTCACCGATCGCCGTGACCTTAGCCGTCGTTCGGACCGGCGGGAAACCATCGAGGAACCGGTTGGTACCGGATCGTGTCTTAATCGATGCGCCCCGCCTCGAAGGCTGTTCCGGACCGCCGACAAAGGGGCGTTATGCCCGGGTTGACCGATGCCGATTTGTTACATCGATCGTCACCAGCATCATCCGCATGTCAGAACCCACAGTGGACAAGCGGGCGCCCGTACGACGTCGGCCGGCACCGGGATCCGGTGCCGGCCAACGCGGGCACTCAGACGGCGCGACGGCCCTCGAAGGCGCGGCCGAGCGTGATCTCGTCGGCGTACTCCAGGTCGCCGCCGACCGGCAGGCCGCTCGCCAACCGGGTCACCGCGATGCCCATCGGCTTGACCATCAGCGCCAGGTAGGTCGCGGTCGCCTCGCCCTCGGTGTTCGGGTCCGTGGCCAGGATCAGCTCCCGCACCGTGCCGGCGCTGAGCCGGGCCATCAGCTCGCGGATGCGCAGATTGTCCGGCCCGATCCCCTCCAGCGGGTTGATCGCCCCGCCGAGCACGTGGTAGCGGCCCCGGAACTCACCGGTCCGCTCGATCGCGACCACGTCCTTCGGCTCCTCGACCACGCAGAGCACCTCGTCGGTGCGGCGCGGGTCGCGGCAGATCCGGCACTGGTCGGACTCGGCCACGTTGTAGCAACTGGTGCAGAACCGCACCAGCTCCTTGACCTTGCGCAACGCCCCGGCCAGCCGGTTGACGTCGGCCGGGTCGGCGGACAGGACGTGGAAGGCGATCCGCTGGGCGCTCTTCGGGCCCACGCCCGGCAGCCGCCCCAACTCGTCGATCAGGTCCTGGATGGCGCCCTCGTACATCTGCCGCTCAGAAACCGGGCAGGCCGAGGCCGCCCATGCCGCCGGTGACCGGGCCCATCTTCTTCTCGGTCAGCTCCCGCGCCGCCTCGGCGGCGTTGTGCATGGCCGCGACGACGAGGTCCTCCAGGGTCTCCACGTCCTCCGGGTCGACCGCCTTTGGATCGATCTTGATCGACTTCAGCTCGCCGGTGCCGGCGACGGTCGCGGTGACCAGGCCACCGCCGGCGGTGCCGGTCAGCTCCGCCTCGGCGAGCTCGGCCTGCGCCTTGGCGATCTGCTGCTGCATCTTCTGCGCCTGCTTCAGCATCTGCTGCATGTTCGGCTGTCCACCTGGGCGCACGGATGGCTCCTTCTCGCACTCGTCTGCTCGGCCGCCGCTCAGCCTATCCGCTGTGAGCGGACTCGCCCCGCCCGGTGCTTTGCTCCCGCCGGGTCCGGGCGCACGATCACGGGACCGACCGGACGGAGGTGGCGGATGTCCCGGGAACAGGCCGCGGCCCACCCCGATCGACCCGGGCGGAACGACTTCCAGCTCCGCGCCCGGCTCGGCACCGGCCCGGAACGCCTGCTGGCGGAGGCACACCCCCACGGCCTACCCGCCTGGCCCGCCTGACCGCCCCTGCCCGGCCGTCCGCGGCGCACCCCCGTGGAGATCTTGGTGCGGAAGTGCCCCCGGAGGGGCCGTTTCCTACCAAGATCCGCCGTAGCGGGTCAGCGGGCGTCCACCTCGTCGATCTTCTCGGCGCCGAACGCCTCGCGGAGCAGCCGTACCGCCTGTTCCTCGCTGGACTCCCGCGCGGTCTGCTCGTCGATGACCTCGTCCAGCGGCTCGTCGCCCGGGTCGAAGCCCACGAAGTTCGGGGCCGCCGGCCGGGCGCCGCCGGGGCGTCCCCCGCCGCCGCGCACCGGGCCGTCGAAGTCCGGGTCGTACGGCGGCTCGCCGGCCCATTCGGCGTCCGCGGTCTTCCGGGCCGGCTGGCCGGTACGCGGACCGCGTCCCGCCGCAGCCGCCCGCGCCGCCGCGATCGCGCTGCTCACCGGCGGGCCGGCGGGGCCGGCCTGCTGCGGAGCCGTCGAGGAGCCGGCCGGCTTCGGTACGGCGGGCGCGGCGGTCGCCGACGCCGTGCCGGCGCTCGCCGGCCGGGTGCTCGACGCCGCACTCGGCAGGCCGGTCGCCGTCGGCGAACCCGCTGCCGTGCCGCTGGTCGACGTGACGGCCGACGTGCCGCCCGGCCGAGCCGGTTCCGGCCAGTCGTCGCCGCCCCCGGCCACGCCACCCGGGCGGGCCGGTTCCGGCCAGTCCTCGCCGCCCCCGGCCACGCCACCCGGGCGGGCCGGCTCGGGCCAGTCCTCGGCCGCGTCGGCAGCACCGCCGGTCCCCGACGCACCAGCACCGGAGGTGGGGGTCGCCCCGCCCTGGCGGGCAGCGGCACCATCCGCGCCGCTCGCGCCACCAGGCCCGCCGGCCGCACCACTGAGGCCATTCGGACCGGCGAGGCCATTCGAGCCGCTCGGACCACTCGGGCCGCTCGGGCCACTCACGCCGCCCGGGCCGCTCGGGCCACCGGAAATCCCGCCGCCCGCGCCGCCGCCGGACGGGCCGGCGCCGCTTCGGTCCTGGTGGGTGGGAGCTGGCGACGGCGGGGATGCCGGGCGGGCCGGTGCGGCGGGACGGGACGGGCCACCGAGTGACGCGCCACCCCGCTCGCCGGCCACCTCGCAGCGGATCTGCCAGCGGGCGCCGAACTCCTCGTACAGCACCTCGGCCAACACCGACGTGTGGTTGCCCATCATCTGTGCGAGCACCGGCGACTTGACGGTCAGCACCAGGGTGTCGCCGTCCACGTCGCGGACCACCGCGTCGCGCATCAGCGCGGCGCCCGCCTTCTTGATCCGGTTGACCTTCGCGACGATGTCCGGCCAGACCCGACGCACCGCGACGGCGTCCAGGGTGCCCGCCGCGGCCGCGCCGGGGCGTGGCGGCGCCGGGGTGGCCGGGTCGGGCATCACCGCCGAGGGCGGCACCTGACTGCGGGCGGGAGCATCAGCGGGCGGGCCACCGGCGGGCGCACCCACCGGTTCCGCGGCACCCGGGACTGCCTCCACCGCGCGGGAACCGGCGGCGGCCAGAGCGGCGGCACGGGCCGCCGCAGCGCCGGACGTGGCGCCGGCAGCCGCCGGCGGGCCGGCGGGCCCGGGGTCAGCCACGGTCGTGGCGGGGGCGGGCTCGGGGCGTACGGCAGGAGGGGAGGCGACCGGCGCGGGGCCGGCGGCGGCCGGCGGCGCGTCGGTGCCGGCGAGGGTGAGCCGGCGCTCCATGCGTTCGAGGCGCTGGAGCAGGCCGCCGGTGCTGTCGTCGGCGCCGGGCAGCAGCATCCGGGCGCAGATCAGCTCCAGCAGCAGCCGGGGCGCGGTGGTGCCGCGCATCTCCACCAGGCCGTTGTGCACGATGTCGGCGCAGCGGGACAGCGTCGCCGGGCCGAGCCGCTGGGCCTGGGCGGCCATCCGCTCGATCTGGTCGGCCGGGCCGTCGATCAGGCCCTTGGCGGCGGCGTCCGGCACCTGCTGGAGCACGATCAGGTCGCGCAGCCGCTCCAGCAGGTCGGAGGCGAACCGGCGCGCGTCGTGCCCGGCCTCGGCGACCCGGTCGACGGTCGCGTACGCCGTCGCGCCGTCCCCGGCGGCCAGCGCGTCGCACATCTCGTCGATCAGGGCGGCGTCGGTCACGCCGAGCAGGGCGGCGGCCCGGGAGTAGGTGACCCCCTCCGGCCCGGCCCCGGCGATGAGCTGGTCGAGCACGGAGAGGCTGTCCCGGGCGCTGCCGCCGCCGGCGCGCACCACCAGCGGGAAGACCGCCGGCTCGACGGCGACGCCCTCGGCCTCGCAGAGCTGCTCCAGGTAGGGCCGGAGCACCTTCGGCGGGATTAGCCGGAACGGGTAGTGGTGGGTCCGCGACTTGATCGTGCCGAGGACCTTCTCCGGCTCGGTGGTCGCGAAGATGAACTTGACGTACTCCGGCGGCTCCTCGACCAGCTTCAGCAGGGCGTTGAAGCCGGCCGACGAGACCATGTGCGCCTCGTCGATGACGTAGATCTTGAAGCGGCTCTTGGCCGGCGCGAAGATCGCCTTCTCGCGCAGCTCGCGGGCGTCGTCGACGCCGCCGTGGCTGGCCGCGTCGATCTCCAGCACGTCGATCGAGCCGCCGTCGGTGGCCAGCTCGCGGCACGACTCGCACTGCCCGCACGGCTCCGGGGTGGGGCCCTGCTCACAGTTGAGCGAGCGGGCCAGGATCCGGGCGCTGGAGGTCTTGCCGCAGCCGCGTGGGCCGGAGAAGAGGTAGGCGTGGTTGAGCCGCCCGCTGCGCAGCGCCTGCGACAGCGGTTCGGTGACGTGCTCCTGCCCGATGACCTCGGCGAAGGTGCGTGGCCGGTACTTGCGGTAGAGCGCCAGTGCCACTCGTCCCGCCTCCTCTCGACCGAGCCATTCTGCGCCGGTCGGGCGCGGGTGACCACCCACCACCCCGTGACCTGACCCGCAGGGACGTTACCGGGACCCGGAGACAGAAAGGCCTCCCGTGCACCCGGCAGAGCCCGCTTATCCTTGCTGCCTTCCGGCCCTGGGGAGGTTCACGAGATACCGCCGCACGGGAGGTACCGCCAACCCTACCCGACGCCGCGTCGATCTTCAGGGGGTGGTGGGGTGGCCCACCCGCCGGAGACCTGTATCCTCGTCTGCGGAGGATTCGCCTAGAGGCCTAGGGCGCACGCTTGGAAAGCGTGTTGGGTTAACACCCTCACGAGTTCGAATCTCGTATCCTCCGCTCGCTTGAGCAGGAAGAACGACAGGGCCGGCCCTCACGGGGACCGGCCCTGAGTCGTCTCTACGCCCGCCCTTCCCGGTTCCTCCCTGCCCTGTTCCCGCTCATCGCCCGGGACGGCGGCGTCGACCTCCCCGACCTCGGCTCCCCACGCCGGGACCAGGCCGCGCGGCTACGCCGACGACGCGGCGGACGACATCGGCACTTTCGTGCCCCGGCACCGCCTGCCGCTGGTTGCGCCGCCGCCACGCCGGGCCCCGGCGACCGTGCCCGCTGCGGAGGTGAGCGCCGCCGATGAAGCGGCTGGTCACGGCGTGATCCCTGCCGCACGTCGATCAACTGGCCCGGCCCGCGTCCTACGCTGACAGCCGCATCCGGCAGCGAGACGACCGGGCGGCGGCGACCTGCGGGCGACGACCGGCCCGGGGAGAGCGCAGACACGAGTGAACGCAATGCTGACGGTCGCCGAGGGGCTGGCCGTGCTCGCCGCCGGGGTCGCGGCGGGCGCCATCAACGCGGTGGTGGGCTCGGGCACCCTGGTGACCTTCCCGGTCCTGCTCTCCCTCGGCTACCCGCCCGTGGTGGCGAACGTGTCCAACACCGTCGGGCTGGTGCCGGGGTCGTTCTCCGCGGCGTACGCCTATCGCAGGGAGCTGGCCGGGCACGGCGGCCTGCTGGCCCGCCTGGGCGTCGCCGCCGTGCTCGGCGGGGTGACCGGCGGCGTACTGCTGCTGCTCCTGCCGCCCGGCGCGTTCCGGGCCATCGTGCCGGCGCTGATCGTCCTGGCGTTGGTGCTCGTGGTGGTGCAGCCGCGACTGGCGCGGGCGTTGGCCCGCCGGCGGCCGGTCGCGGACGACGCGGGCGCGTCGTCGGCCGGCGGTCGGGCGGTACGGCGTGCCGGGCCGCTGCTGCTGCTCGGCGTCTTCGGCACCGGGGTGTACGGCGGCTACTTCGGCGCCGCCCAGGGAGTGCTGCTGCTGGGGCTGCTCGGGGTGCTCCTCTCCACCGACCTGCGCTGGGTCAACGGGGTGAAGAACGTGCTCGCCGGCCTGGTGAACGGGGTCGCGGCGGTCCTGTTCGTCGCCGTGGGCACGGTGGCGTGGCAGCCGGCGCTGCTGATCGCGGCGGGTTCCGTGGCGGGCGGCCTGATCGGCGGCCGGTGGGGACGCCGGCTCCCGCCGGTGGCGCTGCGCGCCACGATCGTGGTCGTCGGGCTCGCCGCCCTGGTCAACCTGCTGCTCTGACCACCGGTCCGGGCACAGCTCGCACCCGACGATCCGGGCGGCAAGGCGACGGGTGGCGGGGCACGACGGGTGGTCATCCGCGCGGGCGGGCCCAGGAGAGGAAGCGCTCGGCGAGCTGGGCGGGGCTCGCGCCGGGGTCGAGCGCGGCGAGCTGTGCGGCGGCCTCGGCCTGGAGGGGCCATTCGTGATGCGGACCCGACGGCGGAGGCGCGCTCGGCGCGGGGCGCGGGTGGAACACCACGGGTGTCTCCCGGCGTGGGATGCACCCGTGGTGTTCCACTCGTCCCCGCCCGCCACCACCGGCGCTCGCCGCCCGGACGACGGGTGACCTCCGTGGGCCCGAACGACTCGGGATCACCCCTGCGGAACCACCGCGGCCTCCTTCGCCGCGAGGATCTCGACGTGGTGCGGGTTGTACATGACGCCCAGCAGGTTGCCGAACGGGTCGACCACGGTGGCGGTCACGAAGCCGTGGCCACGGTCCTGCGGCGGCTCGTGCGCGGTGGCGCCCAGGGCGAGCAGCCGAGCGAACATGCCGTGCACGTCGTCGACGTGCCAGTACAGGACGACGCCGCCGGGCCCGGACGCCGTGCCCGGCGGGCGGTAGCGGCTGTCGATCAGGCCGAGCTCGTCCTGGTGGTCGCCGAGGCGCCATTCCGCGTAGCCGTCGCGCAGGAAGTACGGCGCGAAGCCGATCAGTTCGGTGTACCAGCCCTTGGCCGCCTGCCAGTCCGCCGCCCAGTAGCTGACGTTGGCCATGCCGCGCAGTCTCGGTGTCTCTGTCATGACCTCACGCTAGGACGGGTTGAGGAACATCAGCTTCCTCAACCTCGGGCAGGATCGGGAGATGCTGGAAACCTCGGTACGGCTCCTGCGGCTCCTCTCTCTCCTCCAGCAACGGCGCGACTGGCCCGGCGCCGAACTGGCGGCCCGGCTGGGGGTGACCGCCCGGACCGTCCGCAACGACGTCGACCGGCTCCGGCAGCTCGGCTATCAGGTGGATTCCACCACCGGCCCGGGCGGCGGCTACCGCCTCGGCGCCGGCAGGGCGCTGCCGCCGCTGCTGCTCGACGACGACGAGGCGGTGGCGGTCGCGGTGGGGCTGCGCGCTGCCGCGGCGGGCTCGGTCACCGGCATCGAGGACGTGTCGCTGCGGGCGCTGACCAAGCTCGAACGGACCCTGCCGGCGCGGCTGCGCCCGCGCGTCGACGCCCTGCGCACCACGACGGTCTCGGCGGCCGGTGGCGGGCCGACCGTCGACGCCGACACGCTGACCATCGTCGCGGCGGCAGCACACCGGCACGAACGGCTGCGGTTCGAGTACGCGGGCCACGACGGGCGCGGCAGCGTGCGCGACGTCGAGCCGCACACCCTCGTCTACACCGGCCGCCGCTGGTACCTGCTGGCCTGGGACACCGACCGGCGGGACTGGCGCACCTTCCGGGCCGACCGGCTGCGTCCGCTGCCGCCGACCGGGCCACGGTTCGTGCCGCGCGAGCCGCCGGGCGGCGACGCCGCGGCGCACGTGCTGCGCGGCGTCCGGTCGGCGGTCTGGGCGTACCAGGCGCGCATCCGTTTCCAGGCGCCGGCCGCCGTGGTGGCCGAGCGGAGCAACCCCACCTCCGGCGAGATCGTCCCGCTCGACGAGGCGACGTGCGAGCTGGTCACCGGCACCGACTCGCTGCACGACCTGGCCACGTACCTGAGCAAGTTCGACGTCCCGTTCACGGTCCTGGCTCCCCCCGAACTCCGCGACCTCCTCCGCACCCTCGCGACCCGCTACCTCGCCGCGATTGCCGACTGACCCTCGTCGAAAGCCGCGTCGCGCCCGAAACGGGGACCGAAGCGCAAGATCGCGGGACGGTGCCGGCGGGGGACGATTCGGTACGGTGCGAGGGCGGCGGAGCCGGATCCGTCGTACACATGTTCCATCCACAGGCTGTGGACGGCGGAGGGCTCTGATGGGTTACCAGCTCAGCGCGGTCGTCGCGGACGCCGACCTGCTCCGCGAGCGGACCGTCGACCTCGACCACGCGGTCCTCGGCGAGCTGCGTCAGGACTTCGCGCTGCTGCCGGTCACCCCGCAGCTGGTCGAGGAGCTGACCGGAGCGCTGCCCGACTTCTCCGTGGCGGAGCGGTCGCCGGAGGAGCCGTTCCACCTGACGCTCTCGCCGGCCCTCGCCGAGGTGCTCGCGCGCTGGTCGCGGTCGGGCCCGGTGGCGTACCTGGAGGCGGAGTTCGCCAGCGGCGCCGGCTACCAGTCGGCGGTGGTGTGGCTCGGCGGCGAGGTGAGCTGGGGGCCGGGGTTCGACCGCTTCTTTGACGGGCCGCGCGCCCAGTGGCCGCTCAACGCGGCACTCGCCCGGCTCGGGGTGGAGCCCGGCGTGTGGATCGACCCGTTCGCCGAGCTGGGCCTGCATGTCGAGCGGAGCACCGCCGGGTGGCTGGCGCACGGGCGCCGGCGACTGAGCGCCGACTACTGGGACGAGCTGGCCGAGGAGTGGGAAAGCCGGCAATCTGCGGGCGGGCAGCAACCTGAACGGCCCGGTCCCGTTGGGGACTGGGGGATTCCATGAAATTGCGACAATTTGCCTTTATCTCGACGCTGCTGACGGCTGCCTGGGTTTCGGGCAGCGGCGCGCACCCGCCGTCGCCCGGGCTGGACGGCCGGCCCGTCGGGGCTGTCGAGGTGGTCGACCTCAACGGCCTGCGCGACATCGAGTTCGGCGACACCGAGGACGAGCTGACCCGGCGGGGCATCCTGCGCTCCGACGTGGACGCCTGCGGCCCGGCGCTCGCCGGGTACGACACCACCAGCCCCATCTTCGTCGACGACCGGTTGGTGCTGCTCTGGCTCGGCGAGGCGACGCGCACCCCGCAGGGAATCACCGCCGGCACGCCGGTCGAGGAGGTCCGCAGCCGCCACCCGTCCGCCCGGGAGCTGGACGCTCCACAGGGGACGTACCGGCTCGACGGGCTGCTCGCCCGGCAGGGCGACCGCGCCTACCTCTTCCTGCACGACGGGCGGGCGGTGAAGAAGATCATCGCCGGGTACGCCGACTGGGCCCAGCGCCTCTTCCACGAGGGTCACAGCCCCTGCTGAAGACGCCCGGGAAGACGATTGCCCACTGATCGACGGGCGTGAAAGCATTGTCGCGCCGCGCAGGTCGCGCGCCACTTCACGGGGGAATCATCATGCGAACATCCCTGTCACCGTGCCCGAAGACCCGGCCCACCCGACGCCATGCACTGCTGGCCCTGGCGGCGACGGTCGCCACCGTGGCCGCGACCGTCCTCGCCGGTCCCGGCGTGGCGTCGGCCGCGCCCGTTCCGGGCCCGACCACGGCCGCGCCGGCCACCTCCACGTCGACTCCAAGCCCGCCCACCGCCGCGCCGGCGGCGGCGAGCCCGGCCCCTGCGCCGGCCGCCGACGAGACGCCCACCCCGCCGAGGGCCCCGGCCCCGGAGGCGCCGGCGGCGGGCGAGACCCCACGTCCGGCGAAGACCGGAGCGCGGGCCACCGGAACCGGCTGCGGCGGCGAGCTGACCTTCGGTGAGGTGGAGACCTGCCCGGCGATCGTCGACGAGCAGGAGAACGTCTGGACGGTCCGCTCCACGGTGGACTCGGACATCCTGATCGGCAGGCTGTCCCAGGTCTCCGGGGACGGCGTCGGCGCCCGGATCACCGACCCGAACGGCACCTACGTCTGCTACCTGTCCAGCTACGCCAGCGACTGCCAGCTCGGTGCCGCCGGCACCTACACGATCACCGTCTCGCTCCACCACGGCTCCGGTAGCGGCAGCTACACGCTGTCGGTCGAGTCGAAGCGGACGCCGTCGGAGTGCGACACGCTCCCGGCGAACTTCTTCTCCTTCGCCTCGGCGGGCCGCACGGGCACCCTGGCGGCCGGCGTCGCCGCCATCTGCTTCAAGTTCACCCAGCCCGTCGGCACGGTGCTGCACCTCGCGGAACCGGGGAACGCCGGCGACGTGCAGGGATATATCCTCGACGGGCAGTACCAGTCCATGGGGTGCCCGGTACGCGACACCACCCAGTGCACGCTGAGCCAGCCGGGGCCGTACCAGCTGTTCCTCCAGTCGGGCTACGGGACCGAGGCCAGCTACACGCTCAGGATGCCCCGGATCTCGAACGCGGTCGGCTGCCCGGCGATCCCGCTGGCCGGCTTCGGTGACCCGGGTGCCGCCGTCAGCTCCGCCACGGTCGCGTGGGACGGGGTGACCTGCCACGCGCTGACGACCACCACCGCCGGCGCCGTCACCGTCCGGTTCAGCCGCTACCAGGACCAGCACCTGACCTGGACGATGTACGACACCGCGGGCCAGCGGATCTGCGACGAGTACACGAACTCCCGGCACTGCCCCCTGCCCGGCGCGGGTTCCTACACCCTGCTGGTGCACAACCACCACACCATGAGCGAGGCGATCACCTACCAGGTGGCGGTGGCGGCGCTGCACCACGACGCCGGGTGCGCCGGGGCCACCGGGACGACCTGGGACCAGCCGGCCCTCCTGGTGCACCAGACCTCGGGCGTGCAGACCAACTGCCAGCCGTTCCAGGGCGAGGCGGGTGACCGGGTCATGGCGTACGGGGCGCCGACCGCGTACAACGACCTGTCGATGTGGCTGGTCGACCAGGCGGGCACCCCGCTGTGCACGGAGTGGTCGGAGGAGGACGGCTGCGTGCTGCCCGCCACGGGCACGTACCGCCTCGTGAGTTACCTCGCCAACTGGGAGAGCGACAGCACGGACCTGACGTACCGGCTCCAGGTCCGCCGACTGTCGGCGGCCGTGGGCTGCCCGACGGTCAACCCCGGCAGCTACGGCGCGGCGCCCGCCGGCGCCCTCGGCGGCATCCGCTGCCGGACGCTGGACGTCCCGGCGGCGGGCGCCTACCTCGTCAGGGCGGTCTACGCGGACAACCACCCCGAGTACGCCCAGGTGTACGACGCCGCCGGGCTGCGGGTCTGCCGGGACGTCCACTGCCAGTTCGACGCGCCCGGCCGCTACACGATGGTGCTGCTTGGCAACATCACGACCAAGGTGATCGACAACGACGTCGAGTACGCCGTCGCCCTGCTACCCAAGGCTCCCGCCGGCTGCCTCCCCGTCTCCGACGCCCACGGACAGGCCCCGCACCAGGGCACGTTCGCCGCCGCCGGGGAGTACGACTGCCTGCAACTGCCCAGCCCGGCCGGCTCCCGCGTGGTGCGCCTCCAAGCGGGCGACGCGACCGGCGCGGCCAACCCGGAGATCACGGTCGTGGACGCCACGGGCGCGTACGTCTGCGACATCTACAGCCTGCGTCAGTACAGCTGTGAGCTGACCGGCACCGCACCGTTCTCCGCCGTGCTCAACGCACCCAGCGGCAGCCCGACCGGCCCGTACGCCGTGGGCTTCGCGCGGGTCGACGGCCCGCCGGCCTGCCCGGTGCTGCCCCGGGACGCCACGGGCGCCACCGTGACCACGGCAGCCGGCTCGTTCGCGGCCTGCTTCGCCGTCCCCGCCGACCAGCACGCGGCCCGGGAGAGCTTCACCTGGACCCGGACCTCCGGCACGGGTGACGCCCGACTGTCGGTCTTCGACGCCGCCGGCGTCCGGTACTGCGGCCCGAGCGGCTACTCGGTCGAGCGCACGATCACCTGTACCCTGCCGGCCGGCCCGGTCACGGTGCTCCTGGAGGCGGACGGGGTCGACGCCACGTACCGGCTCACCCACCGCGACGCCGCCACGCCGGCCACCTGATGCGGCTGACGGGCCGGCCAGGTGGGCGGCCCGTCAGCCCAGACCAGCGCAGAACGCCCGGTCGGTCCGCAGGGACCGGCCGGGCGTTCTCGTCGGCCGTGGCGGCGGAACACGAGCCGCAGAGGACGTGGACGCTAGCCGAAAGCGGCGACCCGGCTGTCGATCTGCCGGGCGGCGTCCTCCGGGTCGGTCAGGAGGGTGTTGATGGTCAGGTCCGCGTGCCCGATGATCGGGACCTCGTCCCAGCCCTCCGTGTCGCCGGTGCCGCGCTGCCTGACCCGCACCTCGGCGATCTCCCGGGGGCACCAGAGGAAGGCCACGAGCCAGCGCGCGTCGGGAAAGGCGCCGGTGACCGCGTCGATGCCCTCGGCCTGGCGCAGGTGGACCACCGGGACGTGCTCGGCGAGCCGCGCCGCGAGTTCCGGCCGGTCGATGACGTGGGTGGCACCGTGCCGCCGGCTCTCCCAGACGATCTCGCCCCGCCGCCGGAGTTCCTCGATCTCGGTCGGCGTGGCCGTCCGGTGCCCGTTCGTCCGGTCCGGCCCGGCTCCGAGGCAGGGGAACAGGACGTACCGCTGGTCCAACACCCCCAGGTAGCGGGTGACGGTGTCCTTCCCCGCCGCCGGCGGGCCGTAGAGGACGACGCCGCGCTTCATGCCGGCGCTCCCACCCGGGAAAGACATGGTCCGATCCTCTCGACCAGGGCACCCGGCCGGGGCGCCGGAACCTCGGAAGCTACCAGTCGCCCCGTGCCCGCCCGCGCGCGAAGCACACGGAGGGTCGACGGCGAGGGGAGGCCGTCGGGGGCTCGCGGGGGCGGCCGAAGCCACCGGAAGCATGGGACCGGGAGTGCCGGGTAACCGCCGGGCATGGCGCGGTACACGAAGCCCGAACTCAGGGAGCAGGTCAAGGAAGAGATCAAGGCCTCCGACAAGGGCGGCAGGCCGGGGCAGTGGTCGGCGCGCAAGTCGCAGCTGGTCACCCAGGAGTACAAGAAGCGCGGCGGGGGCTACCTGGGCCCGAAGGACGAGCGGCAGAAGTCCCTACAGCGCTGGGGCGGCGAGCACTGGCAGACCAAGGAGGGCGACACCCGGGCGCGGCACGGCGACGAGACGAGCCGCTACCTGCCCGAGCAGGCCTGGGAGCAGCTCTCCCCCGAGCAGCGGCGCGCGACCGACGCCAAGAAGCGGAAGGAATCGAAGTCCGGCAAGCAGTACGTCGCCAACACCGGGCCGGCCAAACGCGCGCGCCGGAACGCGACGTCGGCCGAGCGGCTGGCGGAGTTGCCGGTCGCCGAGGCGGCCAAGCTCGTCCGCGACCTCGACAAGGGCCAGCTCAAGGCAGCCCTGCGCCGCGAGCGCGACGGCAAGGCCCGCAAGACGCTCATCCAGCGCCTGGAATCGGAACTCTCCCGCCGCTGACGAACCCCAAACCCCCGCCCGCGCTCTCTCGCCCCCCTCTCGCCGCGTCGATCATGCACTCGTGGTGGGGAACAGATCCCTGTTCGCCCCTTTCGCGGGGCACCGCAACTGCATGATCGGCGCTGATCAGGTCGGCGCCGGGGGCGCTCGGGTTGGGCAGAAGCGGAAACGCCCGGTCGATCCTCGCGGATCGTCCGGGCGTTCTCGCATGTCACGAGCGGTGGCGGCGGGATTTGAACCCGCGGAGGGCGTAAACCCTCACACGCTTTCGAGGCGTGCTCCTTAGGCCACTCGGACACGCCACCGCCGAGAAGGGTACATGACCCCGGGTTCGGACGCCGAACCGGTATGCCCGAGGGCGGCCTGGCAGGATCCTTGCCATGAGTACGCACATCGGCGCGAAGCCGGGAGAGATCGCCGAGCGGGTCCTGATGCCGGGCGACCCGCTGCGGGCCAAGTGGATCGCGGAGACCTACCTCGAGGGCGCGCAGTGCTACTCGACGGTCCGCGGCATGCTGGGCTTCACCGGCCGCTGGAACGGCGTCGAGGTCTCCGTCCAGGGCTCCGGCATGGGCATGCCCTCCGCCTCCATCTACGCCCACGAGCTGGTCAACGAGTACGGCGTGAAGAGCCTGATCCGGGTCGGCTCCTGCGGGGCCCTGACCGAGGATCTGCGGCTGCGCGACGTGATCGCCGCGATCGGCTCCTCCACCGACTCGAACATGAACCGGATGCGCTTCGACGGGCTGATCGACTACGCCCCGGTGGCCGACTTCGGGCTGCTGCGTACGTCGGTCGAGGTGGCCGAGCGGCGCGGCATCTCGATGCGGGTCGGGCCGATCCTGGCGGCGGACGCCTTCTACACCGACCGCCCGGACCTCTACGACAGCCTCGCCGACTACGGCGTGCTGGCGGTGGAGATGGAGTCGGCGGCGCTCTACACGATCGCCGCCCGGTTCAAGGCCCGCGCCCTGACCCTGCTGACCGTCAGCGACCACATCAAGACCGGCGAGAAGACCACCTCCGAGGAGCGTGAGCAGACCTTCAGCCAGATGGTCGAGATCGCCCTGGACACGATCGTCGCCTGAGTTCCTTTCGGCAGCCGCCCCGTCGTCCTCTCGGATGGCGGGGCGGTTTCGTGACCACGGTCACGCCGGGCGCCTGAGCCGGTCAGCGGAAGAAGGCGCGCAGGAGGGCGGCGCTCTCCGACTCCAGGACGCCGCCGTAGACCTCCGGCCGGTGGTTGAGCCGGCGGTCGCGCAGCACGTCCCACAGCGAGCCGGCGGCCCCGGTCTTGGGCTCCCAGGCGCCGAAGACCACGGTGGACACCCGGGCCAGCACCAGCGCGCCCGCGCACATCGTGCAGGGTTCCAGGGTGACGACCAGGGTGCAGTCGTCGAGCCGCCAACGGCCCAGCCGTTCGGCGGCGCGGCGCAACGCCAGCACCTCGGCGTGCGCGGTCGGGTCGCCGGTCAGCTCCCGCTCGTTGCGCCCGGTCGCCAGCTCGGTGCCGTCCGGCCCGTAGAGCACGGCGCCGACCGGGATGTCGTCGGAGTCGTCGGGGCCCGTGGGGTTGTCGGGGCCGGTCACGGCGACCTCCAGGGCCCGGCGCATCCACCGCTCGTGCCGCTGCCGCCGGCCGGCGCCGTCCGGATCGGCCAGCCCCTCGTGGGCGCCGGGCCCGACCCGGCCCGCCGAGCCCGGGGTCGGCTGCCCGGGGCGTACGGTGCCCAGCGCCGGGTCGGTCGCGTCGGCCGGCTCGGCGCCGCCCGCCCCGGCCCGGCCCGGCCCGGACGACTCAGACCTCACGCAGTTCCTCGACCTCGTCGGCGCAGCCGAGCACCTGGCACACCTCGGCGGTGACGTCGGCCGGCATCATGCCCTCCCGCGTGCAGAGGTTGAGCAGCTTCTGCGCGGAGATGCCCAGGTCGGCCAGGAGGTCGGCCTCGCCGACCGGGTCGGCCTCGGGATCGACGGCGGGCTGCTCGGTGTCCTCGTCGCCGCGCCCGGACGGGCGCGGCTCCTCGGTGTCGTCGAGCCCGGTCACCGAGGTCTTCAGGTCCCCGACCAGGAGGGCGCCCAGCCGGGACTCCTCCGCGTAGGCCGAGTCCGAGCCGAAGACCCGCAGGTCCTCCCCCTCGTCCAGGCGCATGATCACCAGGTACGTGTCGTCCGCCTCGACGAAGAGCAGCGACAGGTCGGCGTCCTGGTCGACGTCGCGCAGCCGGTCGGCGACGTCCTCGATGTCGGTGACACCCCGCAGGTTCACCTCTGCGGCCGTCCAACCGCTGTCGTCACGCACGACGGCCGCAGCGAAGTACGACACGGTTCCCCCAAAAGAGCCTCGGCAGGCCGACCCGTTACGCGTGCACGTTAGCCGGTCGGGTCGGCAGGCGACCGGTCAACGCCCCGAAGGGCCGGTCAATCCTGGGGAAAGTCTGCCGGTCGTCAGCCGGCGACCCGGCGGCGGGTGGCGATCAGCTCCCGCAGCCGCTCGGTGCGCACCCGTTGCGGCCGTACGCGCTGGCGTACCGCCCGGGCGCCCGCCAACTCGGCGAGGAGCTGCTGGCGACGGCGGCTGCGCTCGGGATCGAGCCGCGGAGTGGTCCAGGCCATAACGCCGAGGGTGCCGAGTTCGGGCGGCCACGTCAAGGCGGGATTCGCTGCGCAGCCGGCCCGCGACGCAGCGCAGCCGCGGGCCCGCCGGAACGAGGGCCGGACGGGTCGCCGGGCGGCCGGGACGGGCCGGGACGGCGTTCACCAGAGCGGCCAGTCCCCGCTCGACGCCCACCGCACCGCCACGATGGCGGCGGCGATGCTCCACCCGCCGGCGGTGACGATCGCGACGCCCGTGGCCACGCCCCGGTCGCCCGCGCGGACCAGCAGCAGCGCGACCAGCCAGGCCAGCCCGCCGGCCAGCAGCGTCCACCAGGCGTACCCGGACACGCCGCGGCCGAGCAGGCCGAACAGGAGCAGCCACACGGTCGCCACGGCGGCGCCGGACGCGACGCCCGCGCCGGTGACCGGGTGCGGTTCGCGGTAGGTGGGCTGCGACGGCGGCCCGGAGGGGAAGAGCCCCGAGGGGACCCGTGGCGCCGGCCGGAACGCGGCGTCCGGCTCGGGCGGGAAGGCGTACCGTCCGGTCGTCACCGACCCTCCCCTCTGCGTGGACCTCGTCCCACCGTACCGACTCTGTCAGGATGACCGGATGCCCTCGCCGACGATCGGACGCCGCGCGCGCCCGGCGTACCCGGTCCTGCTGTTGCTCGTGCCGGTCCTGGCCGCCGGCTGCGCGACGACCCGGCCCGGAACGACGCCCGGCGCCCCCCGGCCGAGCCTGCCGGCGACGGCCGGGCAGCCCGCGCCGCCGGTTGCCACCCCGACGGGCACCACCACCCCGACCGACGCCACCACCCCGACCGACACCGCCGCCCCGACCGGCCCGTCGGCCGCGCCGACCCGCGCCGGGCTGCCGCACGTCTTTCCGGTACGCGCGACGAAGGTCGCCTACCACCCGACCCACTCGGCCTACCCGGGGACGGACATCTTCGCCGACTGCGGCGAGCCGGTCGTGGCGGTGACCGACGGCGTCCTGCTGGAGGTCAGCCGGGTCGACCGGTTCGACGAGCGCGGGCCGCGGGGGCCGCACAACGGCGGGCTGTCGGTGTCGCTGCTCGGCGACGACGGGGTGCGCTACTACGGCTCGCACCTGCGCCGCATCGCCGACGGCATCGACGCCGGGGTGCGGGTGAGCGCCGGGCAGCGGCTCGGCGAGGTGGGCCGGACCGGGAACGCGAACAACGTCTGCCACCTGCACTTCGGTATCTCCCCGCCGTGCACCGGGCGGGACGGCTGGTGGATCCGGCGGGGCGTGGTGTGGCCGGCGCCGTACCTGAACTCGTGGCGGCGCAAGGGCAACAAGGAACCCGCCGCCGAGGTGGCCGCCTGGCACCGCCGGCACGGCTGCCCGAAGGCGCCGCCGACCGACTGACGACACGCTCCCGTTTGTCGTCATCAGCGCTTCATCGCTCGGAAACATTGACGGAAGTCTCGGCCCTGGGCTAGCGTCCCGCTGCAAGAGAGCGCTCTCTGAGGCAACTTTCCGCACAATTCGCCCGCAGACCGCGCCCGTCCCCGACCGGCGCTCCCCGACCGGAGGCACTGTGACACCTCCCGCGACACGCCGCACCTGGGCCGTGGCGGCCACCTCCGCCCTGGCCCTCGCCCTCGGCGGCCTCGCCGTCGTGACCACCACCCCCGCCCAGGCCGCCACCGTCGGCGCCGGCAGCTACACCACCGACCGCGTGGGCCCCCTGCCCACCGGTTGCGGAGACATGACCACCAACCCCCGGCAGTTCGCCGCCGCCGACGCGCCCGCCGGGCCGATCCCCACCAACGACTGGTGGTCGTCGCTGCTGTGGAAGCGGACCAACTGCTCCTACAGCGAGCCGCTGCACGCACACCCGGTCTCCTACCAGCCGGCCGGCGACGGCCTCGGCCTCTCGGCCACCTCCACGCCCACGATCAGCGGCACCGCGACCGGCGTCGGCGAGTTCAAGTACACGTACTCCGAGGACATCCGGGTCGGCGTCGCCGCGCTCGGCGCCCCGGTCGTCAAGGTCGACGGCTGGACCGACTGGACGGTCACCCCGTACTGGAACGACGGCGCCCGGACCATGCGCGCCACCATCGGCCACGGCCTGCCGTTCGCGTACTTCCGCACCAGCGGCGGCGACGCGCTGATCAACGCCACCGGTGGCAACGCCACGGTCTGGTCGAACAGCGGCGCCACGATCGGCTTCACCGTCCGCGGCCACGACTACGTCGCGTACGCGCCCACCGGCGCCAGCTGGTCCGTCAACGGTGGCCGGATCACCTCCAACCTGGCCGGCCGGGGCTACTTCTCGGTGGCCCTGCTGCCCACCACGCCGAGCACCGACGCCGCGTCGCGCGCCGAGTTGGCCACCACCTACGGCCGGTACGCCCACGCCCACGTCACCGGCACCCGGGTCTCGTACGCCTACGACCAGGCGACCAGCACCGTGACCACCACGTACGCCGTCACCACGACGGCCCGGGAGGGCACCGCGAACCGGACGGTCGTCAGCCTCTACCCGCACCAGTGGCGGTTGCTGACCGGCTCCACCCCGCTGGCGCTCACCTACCCGTCGGCGCGCGGCCGGATGAAGGTGCTCGCCGGCGTCGACACGTTCCGCACCTCGATGAAGTTCCACGGGGTGCTGCCGGAGGTCCCCGCCGTCGCGACCGGCACCGGAGCCGACCTGACCACGCTGCGCAGCCAGCTGGCGGCGGTCCGGGGCAACCCGATGGACCAGCGCGGCGGCGACACCTACTGGACGGGCAAGGGCCTGGGCCGGGCCGCCCGGATCGCCGAGATCGCCGACCAGGTCGGCGACGCCGAGACCCGGACCGCCGCGCTGAACGCCATCCGGAGCACGCTCACCGACTGGCTCACCGCCACGCCCGGGGAGACCGAGGGCGTCTTCCACTACGACCGCAACTGGGGAACCCTCATCGGCTACCCGGCCTCCTACGGCTCCGACCAGGAGCTGAACGACCACCACTTCCACTACGGCTACTACATCGCCGCCGCCGCCACCCTGGCCAAGTTCGACCCGGCCTGGGCCCGGCAGGACCAGTACGGCGGCATGATCGACCTGCTGATCCGGGACGCGAACAACTACGACCGCGCGGACAACCGCTTCCCGTACCTGCGCGACTTCGACATCTACGCCGGCCACGACTGGGCCGCCGGGCACGGCTCGTTCCACGCCGGCAACAACCAGGAGTCCTCGTCCGAGGGGATGAACTTCGCCAACGCCCTCATCCAGTGGGGGCAGGCCACCGGCAACACCGCCGTACGCGACGCCGGCATCTTCATCCACACCACACAGTCCGCGGCGATCCACGAGTACTGGTTCGACGTGACGAACGAGAACTACCCGGCGGCGTTCGGGCACTCCACGGTCGGCATGGTCTGGGGTGACGGCGGCGCGTACGCCACCTGGTTCAGCGCCGAGCCGGAGATGATCCAGGGCATCAACATGCTCCCGATCACCGGCGGGCACCTCTACCTCGGCCACCACCCGGCGTCCAACCGGGCGAACTACCAGGAGCTGGTGCGCAACAACGGCGGGGAACCGACGGTATGGCAGGACATCCACTGGCAGTTCCTGGCGCTCGGCGACCCGGACGCGGCGCTGGCGAAGCTCCGCGCGAACCCCGGGTACACCCCGGAGGAGGGCGAGAGCCGCGCGCACACCTTCCACTGGATCCGCAACCTCGCCGCCCTGGGGACGGTGCACACCGCGGTCACGGCCAACCACCCGCTGTCGGCGGTGTTCCAGCGCAACGGCGCGCGCACCTACGTGGCGAGCAACATCACCGCCGCGCCGCTGACGGTCACGTTCTCCGACGGCACCCGGCTCGACGTGCCATCCGGGAAGACGGCCACCAGCGGGGCGTACACCTGGAGCGGCGGCACCGCGACCGGTGGGGTCACGGGCACGACGCCGCCCACGACCACCCCGCCGACGACCACGCCGCCCACCACGGCCCCGCCGACGACCCCGCCGCCCACCACCCCGCCGCCGTCGCCGGACTTCCCCACCCGGTACCTGCTGCCGGGCGGCGGGCTGGGCGCGGCCGGCGGCCCGGCCACCACCACGGTGGCCAGCGCGGGCGGCGCGAACCGCGACGGCACGCCGACCAACCCGCAGGTGTTCACCGCGACGGGCCTGGACCTGGCGTACGCCGGTGGGCAGACCACGTTCGACCTGTTCCTCGACGCCGGCAACGCGGTCGGCAACGGGGTGCAGGTGCGGGTCTCCTACGACCTGACCGGCAACGGCAGCTGGGAGCGGGTGGAGACGTACCGCTACTTCGCCACCGACCCGGTTCCCGGATACGAGCGCTACACCCAGCAGAGCGGCCTGCACTCGGCCACCGGCGCCCTCGGCAACCTGTCGAACGGCACCGTGAAGGTGGAGGTCTGGTCGGCGATCGGAAACAACCCGACCACCCTCGGCATCGGCGACCGGTCGCTGGTGAAGCTGCCGCACGCCTGATCCCGTGAGCCTCCGCGCCGTCGGTCGTCTGACGACCGGCGGCGCGGAGGCGTATTTTCCTTGGCATGAGCGCCCGGGACCCCATCGCCGACCTGCGCCGGATCGCGTTCCTCCTGGAACGGGCGAACGAGGCGACCTACCGGGTCCGGGCGTTCCGGTCGGCGGCCACGGCCCTCGCCGCGCTGCCGGGGAGGGAACTGACCGAGCGGGCCCGCACCGGCAAGCTCACCGAGCTGCCGGGGGTCGGCGACGTCACCGCCCGCTGCGTGGCCGAGTCACTCGCGGGCGAGGAGCCGGTCTACCTGCGCCGGCTGCTCGCCACGGAGGGCACCGACCTGGACGCGGCGGCCACCGCGTTGCGCACCGCGCTGCGCGGCGACTGCCACACCCACTCCGACTGGTCCGACGGCGGCTCCCCCATCGAGGAGATGGCGCTCGCGGCGGTCGAGCTGGGCCACGAGTACGTGGTGCTGACCGACCACTCGCCCCGGCTCAAGGTGGCCCGAGGGCTGACCGCCGACCGGCTGCGCCGGCAGCTCGACCACGTGGCGAAGGTCAACGAGGCGCTGCCGGAGGGCTTCCGGATCCTGACCGGCATCGAGGTGGACATCCTCGCCGACGGGTCGCTCGACCAGGACGAGGAGCTGCTGGCCCGCCTCGACGTGGTGGTCGGCTCGGTGCACAGCGGCCTCAACGACGAGCGGGCGAAGATGACCCGGCGGATGCTGGCCGCGATCGCGAACCCGCACCTGGACATCCTCGGCCACTGCACCGGGCGGATGGTGTCGTCCCGGCCGGCCGGGGTGAAGGGGCCGGGCGACCGGGCGCACCGGCCGCGTACCCGGGCGGAGAGCGACTTCGACGCCGACGCCGTCTTCGCCGCCTGCGCCGAGCAGGGGGTGGCCGTCGAGATCAACTCGCGCCCGGAGCGGCAGGACCCGCCGAAGCGGCTGATCCGCCGGGCGCTGGAGGCGGGCTGCCACTTCGCCGTCAACACCGACGCGCACGCCCCCGGGCAGCTCGACTGGCAGCGGTTCGGCTGCGAGCGCGCCGCGCTGTGCGGGGTGCCCGCCGACCGGGTGGTCAACACCTGGGACGCCGACCGGCTGGTCGACTGGGCCCACGGGCACGCCGCCGGCTGACCCCTGGCTGCCGTACTGCCGGACGGGTCCTGGCCGGCAGCCCGGGCGATGGCCGGCGGCCGCTGTCGAGCTGCCCCGTCCATGGGACCGCGTCGCAGCGGGCCCGACGGTCCTCGTGGTGACGGCCGGGACCGCTCAGCAGCGGGCAGCCGGCGCGGCCGGCACCGACGGGTCGGCCGACCCGGAGGAAACGGGCTGCATGGCGGCGACCGGCACGGTCGCGGCATCGGCCGGCCCTACCGCAACGTCGAGGCGTTCGTCGCCGACTACCTCGCCCACGTCATCGAGCGACGCCTCGCCACTGGGCCGACCTCTGGGGGTGAACTGGTG
>NZ_JBFABB010000084.1:0-31206 GCF_040640035.1 Micromonospora sp. NPDC023633
GATCAACAGCCCGGCGATCGACCGGATCGAGGTCGTGACCCGCGGTGACGTCCGCCGCGCCAAGCTCTACTACCTGCGCGAGCTGCGGGGCAAGATCCCTCGCGCTCGGCCGTGGCCAGCAGCATGGCCCGCAGTCCGGTGCGGAACTCCGGGTCCACCTCCACGGCGGGCGGGGCCGCGGGCAGCCGCTGACCCACCGCGACGAGCGCGGCCAACTGGTCGTCGGCCCGGGACCGGACGTGGTGTCGCCGGCCCCCGTTGGCCTCGTCGAGAAGCTGCGCGAAGCGCTCCGCGCGCCGACGGGAGAAGAGGTTGCTGTCCACCGCGGGCACCTCCTCTCGCTGGTCGCGGCCGGTCGGCCGCTGTCGTCGACAGCGACCGGTGACGGCGTGACACCACGGACGAAGGTCGTGGCCGGCCACACTGCCGGACCTCGGGGGCCCGGGGGATGCCGGGGCTACCACCGGTCGCACCCGGAGAAACGGTCCGGACCGGACATGGGTTACGGGGCCGGCGGAGGCGAAATCACGCAAAGTGATCGCTGTCACGGGGTCGCGACGCCACGGAGCTGCGCGTACATCGATCGATGCACGGCGTTCTTCCCGCCTGGGACTACGGTTGGAAGCCGTCGGGCAGCAGCCGGGCCAGCGCGCGTACCGCGCGGTACTGGAGCGCCTTGATCGCGCCCTCGTTCTTGCCCATCGTGCGGGCCGTCTCGGCCACGGAGAAGCCCTGCAGGAAGCGGAGCACGATGCACTCCTGCTGCTCCGGGTTGAGCTGCTTGACGGCGCTGAGCAGGGCCACGTTGGTGATGTGCTCGACGACCGCCGCCTCCGGGCTGCCCTCCGGGCCCCGGTCCTCGCGGTCGGCGTCCAGCACGTCCCCGGTGGTGACCTCCAGCCGGTAGCGGCCGGACTTGAAGTGGTCCGCCACCAGGTTCCGGGCGATCGTGACCAGCCAGGCGCCCAGGTCGCGCCCCTGCCACGTGAAGCTGCCGATCCGCTTTAGGGCGCGCAGGAAGGTGTCGGAGGTGAGGTCCTCGGCGAGCTGGCGGTTGCCCACCCGGAAGTAGACGAACCGGAACACGGTGTCGACGTACCGGTCGTAGATCAGCCCGAACGCCTCGGATTCGCCGGCCTGGGCCCGCTCGACCAGCGCCCAGACCTCCGTGGCGGGGTCGGACGGGTCCGGGCGGCTGGGGAAGCCCGTCGAGGTGTTGACCGGCGCGGCGGCGGCCGGCACGGCCGGGAGCACCGCCGTCTCCGCGCCCGACTCGTCGGGCGCCTTGGCGGGCTCCGTGGTGCGGCGGCCCTGCGCCGGCATGGCGGGCCGGGCGGGGACCGCGACCCGGCCGCCGGCCGGCTTCGCGTTGCCGCCCGGTGTCGCGGTGCGGGGCGGCGGCTCGTTCTGGTGCGGCCGGCTGCGGGTCCGGCTCGACGCGCTCTCCCCCCGGACGGCGAGGCTGCCCGTGTCGTCCAGCGGGCTGCGGGCGGCGGGCCGTTCGTTGACCGCGCCGCGGATCGCCGGGTTGGTCAGGCCGGCCGGTCGTTCCGCGTATCCGAAGGTGGTCACCGCGCCGCCTCCGTCCCACCGGCCGACCACGCCGGTCGACGCGTCGCCGTAGTGGCCCGGCCGGCACGGCCGGGCAGGGCTGGCTCGGGGTGTGCCGACGGGCGGCAGATCCCCTTGAGGTGCTGGTCCAATGCGCTCACAGGCACGGGGGCCTCCTCGGGCTGAGGGGTGTCGACTCACGGCAAACGGGGTGAGCCGACCCGAGTGATGATAGGGCCAACGTCACCCACGCGTGGCAAGTCCGTTACACAGGGCGGAAGTATTTCCCGCTGCGTCGCACAACTGGCGGACCCGTTGTCCGTCGTGTGCGGTTGACTTTCGGATTGCCGCGTGGTCGCGAAGGAAATTCCAGGTCAGCGTGCGCGTCGCGGTGCCGGGGCGGGGCGGCGTCGCGGCTGTCGGGTCAGGACCCTCCGGCACCCCCGGCGCGTCCGGCGTGTCCTGTGGACGGGACCGGTTCCGTCCCGCCCGCGCGTGCCGGTCGTCCCGTGCACGGGACTGTCCCGGGTCGCCGTTCCCGCCGGCCGGCGATGTCCACGTCGGCCTTCGGCGGGCATGGCCCACAGGCCCCGCGCTGTGCCAGACTCAGCCACCGTGCAGGACGCAACCGACAGCCCCGCCTCGACCCTCGTCGAGCGGCTCCACCGGGCCGCCGCCGCCCACGGCGACCGACCCGCGCTGCACTGGCGCGAGCGGACCATGACCTGGTCCGAACTGGACGCCTCGGTGACGGCCACGGCCCACGCCCTGGCGGCCCTGACCGGGGCGCCGGCCGGGCCCCGCCCGACGTCGGGCACCACCGCCACCGACCGGCACCCGCCCCGGATCGCCGTCGCGCTCGGCAACTCGCCGGACTTCGTGGTCAGCTGTCTGGCCGCGCTGCGCGCCGGGCTGGTCGCGGTGCCGGTCAACCCCGGCCTCACCGCCCCCGAGCTGCGGCACGTGCTGGCCGACTCCGGCGCCTCGGTGCTGATCGGCACCGAGCGGGTGCGCGACCTGGTCGCCGGCGTCGCCGGGGACCTGCCCGCGCTCCTCGCCGTGCACACCGCGCCGCCGGTGGCCGACGCCGGCCACCCGTTCCCCGAGCGGGGCGGCGACGACCTGGCGCTGCTGCTCTACACGTCCGGCACCGAGGGGCGGCCGAAGGGCGCGATGCTGACGCACCGGGCGCTGGCGGCCAACCACGATCAGGTCGGCCGCATCGACCCGGCCGTCGTCGGGCCGGACGACACCGTGCTGCTGGCGCTGCCGCTGTTCCACGCGTACGGGCTGAACGCGGGGCTCGGCGCCGTCGTCCACCATGGCGCGACCGGGGTGCTCGTCGACGACCTGGGTCCCGACGCGGGGCTGGCCGAGATCGCCCGGCACCGGGTCACCGTGCTGGTCGGCGTACCGTCGATGGTGGCCGCCTGGTCCACGGCGGACGCCGCCGCGGTCGCCGCGGCGATGGCGTCGGTCCGGGTCGTGGTCTGCGGCGCGGCGCCGCTGGAGCCGGCCGTCGCGGCGCGCTTCGCCGAGGTCGCCGGTCGCCCGGTGCACGTCGGATACGGGCTGACCGAGACCGCGCCGGTGCTGACCTCCACCCTGGTCGGCGGGGAGCCGAAGGCCGGCTCGATCGGCCGCCCGCTGCCCGGCGTCGAGCTGCGCCTGGTCGGCACGGACGGGGCCGACCTGTGGCGCGACGGCGTGGCCGAGCCGGACGACGACGCCGACGCCGACGAGCTGGACCTCTCCGACGTCACGCCGGGCACCGACCCGGGCCAGGTCGTGGTGCGCGGGGCGAACGTCTTCGCCGGCTACTGGCCGGACGGCCGGGGCGGCCCGGACGCCGACGGCTGGTGGGCCACCGGCGACGTGGCGTACGCCGACTCCGACGGGGACCTCTTCCTGGTGGACCGGATCGGCGAGCTGATCCTGGTCAACGGCTTCAACGTGTACCCGCACGAGGTCGAGCTGGTGCTCTCCGCGCACCCGGGGGTGGCCGAGTCGGCGGTACTGGGTGTGCCGCACCCGCGGACCGGCGAGACTGTGCGGGCGTACGTGGTGCCGGCGCCGGGGCGTCCGGTGACCGGTGCGGAACTGCTCGCCCACTGCGCCCGCAGCCTGGCCCGGTTCAAGTGCCCGACCGCCGTCGAGTTCGTCGACGAGTTGCCGCACTCGGTGATCGGCAAGGTGCGCAAGACCCTGCTCCGGCCGGCGTCGTCCCCGGCGGCCCCGGTGCCGTCCCCGGCGGCGTCGCCGGAGACCCGCCCGCCGGCCCCGGCCGGCACCAGCACGACGGAGGAGAGCGATGCGTGAGCCCCGACTCACCCTGATCACCCGCCCCGGCTGCCACCTCTGCGACGAGGCGAAGGCGGCGCTGGACCGGGTGGTGGCGGTCACCGGGGACCGGTGGACCGAGAAGGACGTCACCGACGACATCGAGCTGGAGCGCGAGTACGGCGACCGGCTGCCCGTGGTGCTGCTCGACGGCAAGGAGCACGGCTACTGGCGCGTGGAGGAGGAGCGGCTGCTGCGCGACCTGACCACGCCGCAGCTGTAGCGCCAGGCGTTAGGGTGTTCCGATGACCCCTGCGCGCCACCACCTGGTGTGGGACTGGAACGGCACCCTGCTCAACGACCTGAGCCTGGTGGTCGCCTCCACCAACGTCGCCTTCGCCAGCGTCGGCGGGCCCGCCGTGACCGCCGACGAGCACCGGGTGCGGTTCCGCCGGCCGATCGCCGACTACTACGCCGAGGTGCTCGGCCGGGCGGTCGACGACGACGCGTTCGGCCGGCTGGACCGGATCTTCCACGACGCGTACCGCACCGGGCTGACGACCTGTGCGCTGGCGCACGACGCCACCGACGCGATGGCGGCCTGGCCGGGCAGCCAGTCCCTGCTGTCCATGTGGTTCCACGAGGAGCTGGTGCCGACCGTGCACACGTACGGCCTCACCGGGCGCTTCGTCCGGGTGGACGGGCTGCGGGCGAGTGTCGGCGGGGACCGCAAGGCCGAGTCCCTGCGGGGGCATCTGACGGAGCTGGGCGTCGACGGCCGGGACGTGGTGCTGATCGGGGACTCCGTCGACGACGCCGACGCCGCCGAGGCGGTGGGGGGCCGCGCCGTCCTCTACACCGGCGGGTTCACCGACCCGGCGCGGCTGCGCGCCTCCGGCCACCCGGTCGCCGACACCCTCAGCGAGGCCGTGCGCCTGGCGGCCACGCTGCCCTGACCGGGCCGGCGGTCAGTTGCGCAGGTAGGCCAGCACGGCCAGGACCCGGCGGTGCTGCTCCGTGTCGGGCGGGAGCTGGAGCTTGGTGAAGATGTTCCGGACGTGCTTCTCGACGGCGCCGTCGGTGACCACCAGGGTCTTCGCGATCGCCGTGTTGGAGCGGCCCTCGGCCATCAACGCGAGCACCTCGCGTTCGCGCGGGGTGAGCTCGCGCAGCGGGTCGTCACGCCGGCGTCGGGCGAAGAGCTGGCCGACCACCTCGGGGTCGAGCACCGTCCCGCCGGCGGCCACCCGGTCCAGCGCGTCGAGGAACTCGTCGATCGCGGCCACCCGGTCCTTGAGCAGGTAGCCGATCCCGCCCCCGCCGCCGCCGGTGGTGGCGAGCAGGTCGTCGGCGTACGACACCTCGACGTACTGGGAGAGGACCAGGATCGGGGTGCGGGGCACCAGCCGGCGGGCCTCCACCGCCGCGCGCAGCCCCTCGTCGGTGTGCGACGGCGGCATCCGGACGTCGACGATCGACACGTCCGGCCGGTGGGCCTCCACCGCCACCACCAGCGCCTCGCCGTCGGCCACGGCGGCCACCACCTCGTGCCCGCGCTCGGTGAGCAGCCGTACCAGCCCCTCCCGGAGCAGCACCGCGTCGTCCGCGATCACGATCCGCATGTCCTGTTGTCTACCACGTACGGCTCACAGCGGGAGCTCCGCGCGGATCTTGGTGGGCCCGCCGGCCGGGCTGACCACGGAGAGTCGGCCGCCGGCGGCGCGGACCCGGTCGGCGATGCCGACCAGCCCGTGCCCCTTCGCCAGGTGCGCGCCGCCCTGTCCGTCGTCGTCGACGTCGACCTCCAGCCGCCCGTCGTGCCGGGCCACGGTGACCTGGCACTCGGTCGCCCGGCTGTGCTTGGCGACGTTGGTCAGCGCCTCGGACACCACGAAGTAGGCGGTGCTCTCCACCGCCGGGTCCAGCCGACCGTCCGGGCTGGCAAGCTCCGGGTCCACCCGCAGCTCGATCGGGATCAGGCCGCGTCCGGCCAGCGCGGCCAGGGCGCTGGGCAGCCCCCGGTCGACCAGGATCGGCGGCGCGATGCCCCGGGACAGGGCACGCAGCTCGGCGAGCGTCTCCCGGGTCTGGGTGACCGCCTCGTCCAGGGTGCGGCCGGCGGCCGCCGGGTCGGTGGCGAGCTGCTGGCGGGCCCGGCTGAGATCCATCGCGAGCCGGACCAGGCGCTGCTGCGGGCCGTCGTGGATGTCCCGCTCCAGCCGGCGCAGCGCGCTCGCCTCGGCGGAGACGGCGGCCCGCTTCTGCTCCTCCAGCACGGTGATCCGGTTGCGCATCTCGGCCACGCCGGTGAGCAGGGCCCGGCCGAAGCTGGCCTGGAGCAGCGCGCAGCCCCGGGCCACGATCGGCAGGGTGATCAGGAAGAACAGCCCGATCGCGGTGTGCAGCCCGATCCGGGCGACGGTCGAGTCGCCCAGGCCGAGGAGCTGGGGGAGGCCGACGTCCTCCGGGTCGCCGTGCGGCAGCGCCCAGTCGTACGCCCAGTAGAGGGTGCCGGCGACGGCGCCGGCCCACCAGACCAGCGTGACCACGAAGGTGACGATGGCCACGATCAGCTTGAGGATGCCGTGCGCCAGGTCCAGCCACGACTGCGCGTCCCCCATCGGCACGAAGATCCGCCGCCAGGCGCTCGCCCCGGGCTCGGGGAGCCGGTACTGGGGGCGGATCCGGGCCTGGTGCAGCACGGCGGGGAGGCGGAGCCGCTCGATGTCGGCGAGGCCCCGGGCGGCGTAGAGGGTGCCGCTGAGGATCGGCAGGCCGATCACCGTCACGACCAGCCCGAGCCCGGCCGCCAGGCCGACCAGCAGGACGACGAAGCTGGCCAGGGCCAGCGGGAGTCCCAGCAGCACGTAGCCGGAGTCCAGCAGGAGCTGTCGGGAGATGGTCGGCGCCGGTACGGGGTGGTCGGCGGCGACGGGTACGGCGGTCATGCCACGAGGCTAGGCAGTGCGGGGGGACCGGCCCATCCCGTCGGCCCTTCTCTCCGGCGTAGGGCTGGCCCTACCGTGACCGGATCGTGGGCGAACCGTGGGCCGCCGTGACCGGACCGTGGGCGGGCCATGGTCGCGCCATTGGTCAGAGAAGTCGTAATTGAGCAATAATCGGCGCGGCCAGCACCATCGGCGTCGCCCGGAGGTCGGGCGGCGGCCGGCGGCGGTCGCTGGATCGATCTTGCGGAATGGAGGGGCTGGTGAAGCCGCGTCGCGAGCTTTCAAGATCGCGATTTGTGCACGCCTTCACAAGCGCCTACTCTGTAGTTCCGACGCGCCCTGCTAGCACAGCCGGCAATCTCGGTCGCCAGCGGGGATCCCGAAACGGCCGGCCGCTGGAGCTGACCGAGGATCGCACCGCACGGAGTCTCATGAGTCAGCACCGTCACCCTGGCGCGCCCGGCCGCGCCGGTGCCGTACCGGCGCTCCCGGATCTGCCGGAGGCGACCGTCGCGCGGCTCCCGGAATACCTCCGTGCCCTGCACAACCTCGCCGAAACCGGCCACGAGACCGTGTCCAGCGAGGGACTGGCCAGCGCCGCCGGCGTGAACTCCGCGAAACTCCGCAAGGACCTCTCGCACCTCGGCTCGTACGGAACCCGTGGCGTCGGCTACGACGTGGCGCTGCTGATCGAGCAGATCGAGTTCGTGCTCGGGCTCACCCAGCGGCGGGCCGTCGCCCTGGTCGGCGTGGGTAATCTCGGTCACGCCCTCGCCGGCTACGACGGCTTCGCCAGCCGCGGCTTCCGGATCGCCGCCCTCTTCGACGCCGACCCCGGCCGAGTCGGCGAGGAGATCAACGGGCTGGTCGTCCGGCACATCGACGAGCTGCCCCGGGTCGCCGTCGAGGAGGCCATCGCCATCGGCGTGATCGCCACCCCCGCCCCGGCCGCCCAGGCGGTGGCGGACCAGCTCGTGGCCGTGGGTGTGACGAGCATCCTGAACTTCGCCCCGTGCGTACTCTCGGTCCCGGAGGGGGTCGACGTGCGCAAGGTCGACCTCGCCATCGAGCTGCAGATCCTGTCCTTCCACGAGCACCGCAAGGCATCACTGACCGCGCTCCCCGCGACCGGTGGGTCCGCCCTCACCGCCCTGCCCGGGGGGCTCGCCGTCACCGACCCGCAGGAGGCGATCGGCACGTGAAACTGCTCGTCGTCGGCGCGTCCTACCGCACCGCTCCCGTCGCCACGCTGGAGCAGCTCGCGGTCGGCCCCGCGGACCTCACCCGCACCCTGGACCGCCTGGTCGCCCAGCCGTACGTGACCGAGGCCGTGCTCGTCTCCACCTGCAACCGGGTGGAGGTCTACGCCGCCGTGTCCGGTTTCCACGGCGGCCTCGGCGACATCTGCGCGGTGCTGGCCGAGCAGGCCGGCTGCCAGCCCGCCGCGCTCGCCAACCACCTCTACGTGCACTTCGACGCCGCCGCCGTGGACCACGTCTTCCGGGTCGCCGCCGGGCTCGACTCGATGGTGGTCGGCGAGGCGCAGATCCTCGGCCAGCTCCGGGACGCCTACCATTCCGCGACCGGGGCCGACACCGCCGGGCGGCTGCTGCACGAGCTGATGCAGCAGGCGCTGCGGGTCGGCAAGCGGGCCCACGCGGAGACCGGGATCGACCGGGCCGGCCAGAGCGTGGTGACCGCCGCGCTGGAGCTGGCCGCCGGGCACCTCGACGGCGACCTCGCCGGCCGTCCCGCACTGGTGGTCGGCGCGGGCGCGATGGGGTCGCTGGGCGTCGCCACGCTGTCCCGGCTGGGCGCCGGGCCGCTCACCGTCACCAACCGGGGCGCCGACCGGGCCGTCCGGCTGGCCGAGGCGTACGGGGCCAGCGCGTCACCCATGGCGGAGCTGACCACCGTTCTCTCCACAGTGGACATCGTAGTGGCCGCCACCGCGGCCGCCGAAGCGGTCCTCACCCGTGAGGTGGTGACCCGGGCGCTCGCCGCGCGCGACCCCGGCCGGGGGCCGCTGGTCCTGCTCGACCTGGCCGTGCCGCGCGACGTGGAGGCCGGCGTCGCCGAGCTGCCCGGCGTCGAGGTGATCGACATCGACCGGATGGCGGCGCTGCTCGCCGACGGCCCCGCGGCCGCCGACGCCGCCGCCGTCGAGCGGATCGTGGTCGGCGAGGTCGACGCCTTCCTCACCTGGCTGCGCGGCGCCGACGTGGCGCCCACGGTGGCCGCCCTGCGTGGCCGCGCCGACGACGTGGTCGGCGCCGAGCTGCGCCGGCTCGCCCAGCGCCGCCCGGACCTCACCGACGACCAGCGTGCCGAGGTGGCCCGGACCGTGCACCGGGTGGTGCAGCGGCTGCTGCACCAGCCGACCGTGCGGGTCCGCCAGCTCGCTGCCGAACCCGGTGGCGACCAGTACGCGGCCCTGCTGCGCGAGCTGTTCGACCTCCAGGTGCCGCAGACGTCCCCGGTCGACGGCGTTCCCGACATCGTGGCCGGCGACGCCGCGCCGCCGTTCGGCCTCGCCGACGTGCCGCCGCCCTTCGGCCTCGCCGACATTCCGCCGCCCGTCGGTCACGCCGACATTCCACCGTCGACGGGCTCCGCCGACGTCCCGCCCATCGGAGGTGAGCGATGAGCACGCCCCTGCGCCTCGGTACCCGGGGCAGCAAACTGGCGATGGCCCAGTCCGGCCACGTCGCCGAGGCCCTGACCGCCGCCACCGGCCGGCCCGTCGAGCTGGTCGAGGTGGTCACCGCCGGCGACCGCTCGTCCGCGCCGGTGCACCGGCTGGGCGTCGGCGTCTTCGTCTCCGCCCTGCGCGACGCGCTGACCGCCGGCACCATCGACTTCGCGGTGCACTCCTACAAGGACCTGCCCACCGCGGCGGCGGCCGGGCTGCACATCGCGGCGGTGCCGACCCGGCAGGACCCGCGGGACGCGCTGGTCGCCCGGGACGGCCGGACGCTCACCGAGCTGCCCTCCGGCGCGACCGTGGGCACGGGCGCGCTGCGCCGCATCGCCCAGCTGCACGCCCTCGGGATGCAGCTGGAGGTCACCCCGATCCGCGGCAACGTCGACAGCCGCCTCGCGCGGGTGCTCGGCCCGGAGGCCGACCTCGACGCGGTCGTCCTGGCCCGGGCCGGGCTGGCCCGGCTCGGGCGGACCGACGTGATCACCGAGACGCTCGACCCGATGCTGATGCTGCCCGCGCCCGCCCAGGGCGCGCTCGCGGTGGAGTGCCGGGCCGACGACCTCGACCTGGTCGAGCTGCTCGCCGTGCTCGACCACGCACCGTCCCACGCCGCGGTCACCGCGGAACGGGCGCTGCTGGCCACCCTGGAGGCCGGATGCTCCGCACCGGTCGCCGCCTACGCCGAACTCGCCGAGGGCGACGCCGGCGAGGAGATCTATCTGCGCGGGGCGGTGATCAGTCCGGACGGTACGAGAGACCTCCGGCTGTCCCGCACCGGAACGCCCGCCGACGCGGCGGAGATCGGCAAGGCACTCGCCGCCGAACTCCTCGACCTCGGCGCCGACTCGATCCTCGGCCACGATGGACACGCCGGCCCGGGGACCCAGCAATTTGGGAGCACAGAATGACCCGCACCCGTAAGCCCGTAGGCCGCATCGCCTTCGTCGGGGCCGGTCCCGGCGACCCGGGCCTGCTGACCCGCCGGGCGCACGACGCTCTGGTCGACGCCGACCAGGTGGTGTACGACCGGGGAGTCCCCGAGTCGCTGCTCGACGCCGTGCGCGCCCAGGCCAGGGAGGACGCCCAGTTCACTCCGGCGGAGGGCGCGCCGGGTGACGTGGCGAAGGTGCTGATCTCGGCGGCCCGTTCCGGGCTGAACGCGGTGCACCTGGTCGCCGGCGACCCGTTCGGCCACGATTCGGTCGTCAAGGAGGTGCAGGCGGTCGCGCGGACCGCCGCGCACTTCGAGGTGGTTCCCGGCGTCGGCCAGGCCGAGGGGGTGGCGACCTACGCGGGCGTGCCGCTGCCGGGCGTACGGACGGCGGCCGACGTCGAGGACGTCAGCACGCTGGACTTCGACGCGCTGGCCGCGGCCGTCGGCCGGGGCTCGCTGGCCCTGGCCGTGGACGCCGGTGACCTCGCCGCGATCCGCGACGGGCTGCTCGCCGCCGGGGTGGAGGGCACCACCGGCGTCGGGGTGACCGGGGACGGCACCGGCGAGACGCAGTACACCACCACCTCGACCGTCGACTCGTTCGTCGCGGCGGCCCTCGGCTTCACCGGCCGGGTGGTGCTCACCGTCGGCGAGGGCGTCGGCCAGCGGGACAAGCTGAGCTGGTGGGAGAACCGGCCGCTGTACGGCTGGAAGGTCCTCGTGCCCCGCACCAAGGAGCAGGCCGGCGTGATGAGCGCGCGGCTGCGCGCGTACGGGGCCATCCCCTGCGAGGTGCCAACCATCGCGGTCGAGCCGCCACGCACCCCGGCCCAGATGGAGCGGGCGGTCAAGGGCCTGGTCGACGGCCGGTACGCCTGGGTGATCTTCACCTCCGTCAACGCGGTCCGCGCGGTGTGGGAGAAGTTCGCCGAGCACGGCCTGGACGCCCGGCACTTCGGCGGCGTCAAGATCGCCTGCATCGGGGAGGCGACCGCCGACGCCGTCCGCGCGTTCGGCATCCAGCCCGAGCTGATCCCGTCCGGGGAGCAGTCCTCCGAGGGGCTGCTCGCCGAGTTCTCGCCGCACGACGAGATCCTCGACCCGGTCGGCCGGGTGCTGCTGCCGCGCGCCGACATCGCCACCGAGACCCTCGCCGCCGGGCTCACCGAACGCGGCTGGGAGGTCGACGACGTGACCGCCTACCGGACGGTCCGGGCCGCCCCGCCGCCCGCCGAGATCCGGGACGCGATCAAGTCGGGTGGCTTCGACGCGGTGCTCTTCACGTCCAGCTCGACCGTGCGCAATCTGGTGGGTATCGCGGGGAAGCCGCACGCCCGTACCGTCGTTGCAGTGATCGGGCCCAAGACGGCGGAGACCGCGACGGAGTTCGGCCTGCGGGTCGACGTCCAGCCGCCGCACGCCTCGGTGCCCGATCTGGTGGAGGCGCTCGCCGCCTACGCCGTCGAGTTGCGCGAGAAGCTCGCCGCCATGCCGGCGAAGCAGCGCCGTGGCTCGAAGGTGCAGGGGCCGACCGCACTGAGGTTCCGGTAGTCGTAGCAGGAGGTCCGTGATGCCGTACCCCGAGATCCGGCCCCGCCGGCTGCGCCGCAACGCGGCCGTCCGACGGCTGGTGTCCGAGACCCGCGTCGACCCGGCCGAGCTGGTCGTGCCGATGTTCGTCAAGGAGGGGTTGGCGGAGCCGCGGGCGATCGCGTCGCTCCCGGGGGTGCTCCAGCACTCCCGGGACTCGCTCCGCAAGGCCGCGGCCGAGGCGGTCCAGGCGGGCGTCGGCGGCATCATGCTCTTCGGCGTGCCGGAGCGGCGGGACGCCACCGGGTCCGGCGGGATCGACCCGAACGGCATCCTCAACGTCGCGATCCGCGACGTCGTCGCCGAGGTGGGCGACGCCACGGTGGTGATGAGCGACCTCTGCCTGGACGAGTTCACCTCGCACGGGCACTGCGGCCTGCTCACCCCCGACGGTGGCGTCGACAACGACGCCACGCTGGAGGCGTACGCCGAGATGGCCGTCGCCCAGGCCGCCGCCGGGGTCGGTGTGGTCGGGCCGTCCGGGATGATGGACGGCCAGGTCGGCGTCGTGCGCCGGGCGCTCGACGCCGCGGGCCACCAGGACGTGGCCGTGCTGGCGTACGCCGTCAAGTACGCCTCGGCCTTCTACGGCCCGTTCCGTGACGCGGTGGAGTCGGCGCTGGAGGGCGACCGCCGCACCTACCAGCAGGACCCGGCCAACCTGCGGGAGTCGCTGCGCGAGGTCGAGCTGGACATCGCCGAGGGCGCCGACATGGTGATGGTCAAGCCCGGCCTGCCGTACCTCGACGTGGTGTCGGCGATCCGCGCGGCGGTGGACGTCCCGGTCGCCGCCTACCAGGTCTCCGGCGAGTACGCGATGGTCGAGGCGGCCGCCGCGAACGGCTGGATCGACCGGGAGCGGGCGATGATGGAGACGCTCACCTCGATCCGTCGGGCCGGCGCCCAGATCATCCTCACCTACTGGGCGGTCGAGGCCGCCCGACTCCTCCGCCAGCGCTACTGACCCGGCCCGCGGCCCCGGCGGCCGCGGCCCGTCGTTGCTGTTCTCGACGACGGGACGTGCCCCACCCGGGCTTCGGGCCTGACCGGTGTTGTGCGTGCTTGTCGGGCAAAGGGTCTGGGTGCCGCCTCCGCCGGCGCTGAATCGGCTGCCCGCTTCACACTCCGCAACGGTTCGACGTCGATGACGCTGAGTATTCAACCGTGGTCCGGACGCCGCTGTCCTTCGGACGCTTTGCTCTGCACCCACATAGGCACCAGCAACCCTGAGTGCCTGTTGCGTATGAGGATGCAGAGCAAAGGGCGCACGGGGTTTGTTGTCCCGAGGGCGGCACTCGATGAATGTGCTGGTCGCGGCGCTGTCATCGTCACCGGCGGTGGCAGAGTCTTCGCCAGCGCCGGGCCGTCGTTACTCAGCGTAGTAATTGACAAAGGCGCCGAGTTGGTCGCTCAGCGTTACCGTGCGAGTGGAATGTGTCCGGGGTGGGACGGCAGGATCCGTCGGCGGTTTTCCACAGGCGGCCGCGTTGTCCACAGGCGGAGCGGGCGGGATTGCGGGAGAGGCACCGCCGCCAGGATCGTGACGGGATGACCGACCGTCCCGCTGAACCGGAAAGTGACCGGTCCCCGGATTCCGACCGCACGTCAGGCTCCGACCGGCCGCCGGGCTCCGACCAACTGCCGAGCCCTGACGAACTGTCGGGGCCCGACGGACTGCCGGGCTCCGCAGCGATGTCGGGCTGCGCCGCGATGTCGGGCTCCACCGGGATGCCTGGCTTCGACCAGCCGGCGGGCTCGCGCGAGCCGTCCGTGATGCTGACCGAGCCGTTCGACACTCCGTGGCCGGCCGCGGGCATCGTCCGGGCGCTCCGGCGGCGCGCCAGCCTGAGCCAGCGGGAGCTGGCTCGGTGGGCCGGGGTGAACCATTCCACCGTCGGGCGGATCGAGGCGGGCCGGTTGGTGCCGAGCATCCTGCTCCTGCGCCGCATCCTCGGGGTCGCCGGGTTCCGGCTGGCCGTCGTCGACGAGTTCGGGCGGGTGCTGAAGCCGATGCGGGACTGGCAGGACACCCGAGACGGGGCGGGGCGTCGCTACCCCTCGCACCTGGACACGATCCTCGACCCCGAGCCGGGCGAGTGGTGGGCGGACGTCTACGGGCTGGCCCGTCCGCCGGAGACGTTCTACCGCAACCGCCGGGTCCGCGACGCCATGCGGCGGCGCAGTCAGTGGGAGGTGCGGGTCGCGAAGTATCGCAGCGTACCCCCGCCGCCGCGCGTGCGCGACCCACGCTTTCCGTGGTGAGCAAACGGCCCGCCGCCCAGGATTCTCCTGGCCGGCGGGCCGTCGGGACACGCTCCGGTGTGCCGTCAGTCGTCGTCGGTGATGGTGCCCACGGCGACGGGGTCCGCGAGGCGCAGGCCCGGCACCCCGGCCACCACCAGGTTCACCTTCTCGTCCGCCTCCCGCTTCCGGTCACCCCGCACGGCCACCGGGAAGGCCAGGGAGGTCTGCCCGGCGGCCAGGACCTTGCATCCGACGTACGGGTCGTAGTCGGCGCCGGCCTGGGCCGTGGTGCCGTAGGCGGCGGCGCAGAGCAGCACCGGCTGGGACAGCGGGCGCGACACGGTGACCGTGAAGGTCAGCGGCCGGGTCTCCCGGTCGCCCTCGACCACCGACGCGTCGCTGACGTTCAGCGAGGCCCGGGAGCGGAAGCGGGCCACCTGCGGGTCGTGGTCGCTGGAGCCCCGGCTGCCGTCGGCCGCGTGGTCGGCCGGCCAGTCGGCGTTGATGTGCGCGGCCCGCATCTGCACCAGGTCCCGGTGCAGCGCGTCGTTGACGAACAGGTGGTCGAGCGTCTGCGCCTGCCCCTCGAAGCTGTACGAGTAGGCGGACGACGGCGCGTCGGCGAGCAGGTCGTCCCAGAGGTTGCGCATGCCCGCCTCGTACAGCGGCCCGAGCTGGTCCGACGGGGTGGGCTCCGCCGCCGTGGCGATCGGATCGTCGGGGCGGGGGAAGACGTTGAGGTCCCCGCCGTAGACCACCCGCGCGTGCGGGTCCGACGCCTCGATCGCGGTGACGATCGCGGCGCCGTACGCGGCCTGCTCCCGGCGCTGCCCGACCCGGCTGTCCGGCCCCGACGAGTAGTGGTTGCTCGCGGCCCAGAGCGTGTACCGCTCCGTGGAGCCGGGGGCCGCCGCGACGGTGAACTTGCCGAGCTGCGGCGCGCGGGTGAAGACGTTGTCGCCGTCCTTGCCGGTGGACGTGTCCACGTCGGCGGGGAGCACCGCGTTGAGCGCCTTCGGGTTCTGCACGTCCGCGTTGCCCGGAAGCCCCGCACCCCGGTACCGCACCGTCGGCGCCGAGCCCAGCAGCGGGTCGCCGGCGGTGGGCGCCGCCAGCGACACCCGGTCGGTGCGGAACAGGAACGCCGCGGTGATGCCCCGGGCGTCCGCGCCGGTCCGGTCGTACGCGGCCTGGTAGGCCGGGCCACCGGCGGCCGCGATGGTCAGCGCCAGGTCCTGGAGGGAGTCCGGCGCGCCGTCCGCGTTGTCCGTGCTGCCGCAGACCAGCTCGCCGCCGGAGACCGAGCAGATGTCCTGGTCCTCGGCCTCCTGCACCAGGATCAGGTCCGGGGAGTGCAGGTCGGTGGTGATCTGGTCGGCCAGCGCGGCGAGCTGCTCGCGGTACTCCTGCTCGCTGCCCGGCACGTAGTCGAACGGCGGGCGCACCCCGGTGCAGCCGGCGTTGCCGGCGAAGTCGCAGCCGTCGAAGGGGTCGTCACGGTAGTCGTACAGGTTCTCGACGTTGTAGGTCGCGACCGCGACCTCCTCCGACCGGTTGGCCGGCTTCGGCGGGTTGTTCGCAGACGGGTCGGCCCCGCCGGTGAACGCGGCCGCCTCGACCTGCACGCCGTACTTCTCGAACGAGTAGTAGAGCCCGCCGACCGCGTCGGCGGTCAGCGTGTCGAAGGTACGCGCGGGCGGGAGCAGCGCGCCGCTGTCACCCGTGGCGCCCTTGACGCCCATGCTGCCGAGCAGGACGCGCTGCCCGTTGCCGTCGTCGAAGCGGCGGCTCGGGTCGTTGTCCAGCGGATGCGCGTCCCGGAACACCCGGCGGGCGTACTGGTCGGCGCGGTCGAGCAGCGGGTCGTCCCGGTCGATCACGAAGATCTCCGCGTCCGCGGTGGAGGCGAAGACGTTCCGCCCGCTCACCGCGCCGCTGCCGGCACGCACCCGCAGGCGGGCGCCCTCGTGCCGCTCGAAGAAGCGCTGCGCCGCCGCCACCTCGACCGGCGGCACCGCGTCGGTCACCTCGACCTCGGCGTCCACGTCCACCCCGGAGGCGATCCGACGGACCAGCGACGCGCCGGAGAGCTGGGTGAAGTTGAAGTACTCGGAGACCCGGGCGCGCAGCACCACCTCGTCGCCGACCGTCGGCACGTAGCCGCCGATCAGCGAGGTGAACGAGCCCATGAAGACGAAGATGCCGTCCGAGCTGGTCGGGTCGCCGTCGGTGGCGTCCGAGCGGCTCTGCAGGAAGAAGCCGCGCTGGTCCCGGCCCGCCGAGTCGCGTGCCAGGGTGAGCTGGGTGATCACGCCGCGTACGTCGTACAGCGTGCTGCTGGTCCCGTTGCCGGTCCCCGGCGCGAGCGGCGACCGGTCGGCGGGGCCGGACTCGCCGTCGGTGGTCGGGCCCTGCACCTCGCCGACGGTCAGCTCCCGGGTCACCTGCACGGCCAGCGTGCAGGTGGCGGTGCCGCCGTCCGCGTCGGTCGCGGTCAGCACCACGGTGTACGCCCCGGCGGCCAGGTCGGCGCTCGTGCCGACCGTGGCCCGGGCGGTGCCGCCGACCGCGTCGGCCGGGGCGACCGCCGAGCGGCTGACGGAGCCGGTGGCGGGGGTCGGGCTGACCGAGGTGACCGCCAGGTCGACGATCCGGTCGTCCGCGTCGGTGGCGGTGACCTCCCGGGTGGCCGCCGTGCCGGCCGAGGTCACCAGCGTCGGGCCGCAGGTGAGCGTGGCGGGCGCGTCGACCGGACCGCCGCCGTCGACGGCGTGCGTGCCGAGGCCGTCGAACGTGTCGACGGGGAAACCGGCCCACTGGGCGGCCGGGTCGAACGCGTCGGAGGGGTCGGTGTCGCCGGAGGCGACGGCGGCCGAGCGGCGTAGCGTGTTGTCGGCGGTGCTGGTGACGCCCGTGCCCCACTCGGTGCCCGGGTCGACGCCGACCTGGCCGATCGAGTCGAGCACGGTGCCGCCCCGACGCAGCACGATCGCGTCGTCGCCGTTGAACAGGCTGGCGCCGGTGGTCTGGTCGGCCCGGTCGAGGATGGCCGGCGCGGCCGAGGCGGCGGCGAGGACGAAGGTGTCACCGGCCGCGACGGTGCCGGTGAGGGCCAGGTTCGTCGGCGTGGTGGAGCCGTTGAAGTGCAACTGGAGCTGGTAGCCGCCGGCGGCCAGGTCGACGGCGGCGCCCGTGCCGTTGAACAGCTCGATCGCCTTGTTGTTCGACGAGCCTTCGACGTACTCGGAGATGAAGAGGTCGGTGGGCGCGGCGCTGGCCGCGGTGGGTGCGACGCCGACGGCCGTGACGGTCACGGCGGCGGTGGCGGTCGCGAGCGCGGCAAGAGTGCGGCGCGGGCGCATGGGGCCTCCACGATGGGTGGACGGGGAACTAACGCACGTTAAGGGTCGCTGCTGACCGCCGTCCATCCCCCACCGGACAGTTTCGTGAACTCTCCGGTCAGCGTCCGGCGTCGAGGCGGTGCACCAGCTCGGCCACGTCGATGCTGTATTCGCACCATTCGCGGTCCGGACGGTAGCCCAACTCGGCGTTGACCTTGAGCATGGCCTCGTTGGCCTGCGCGTTCCAGGTCTGCACCTCGGTCAGCTCCGCCTCCGCCGAGCGCAGCTCCATCAGCATCCGGGCCTTGATCGCCCGGTCGATGCCGTAGCCCCGGTGGTCCTGCACGACGATGGTGTCGTACTGGTCGGCGCGGGTCGGATGCTGGACGGGCACGACCACCTCGGTCAGCCCCGCCACCTCCCCGGTCTGCTCGTGCAGGGCGAGCACGATGTAGGGCTTCATGCCCCGCCGGTGCAGGCAGTCCAGACTGTCCCGCAGCCGCTCGGGGTCGTAGGAGCTGGGGCGCAGCTCGCCGTCCTCGACGTCGCGCACCTCCGCCTTGGCCCGCGCGTACGCCTCGATCAGCTCGTCCGGCGGGCCGCCGGGGTGGAACTGGAGGTGGTAGCCCGCGCCGATGCCGGTGGCCATCTCGGCCAGCTCGGCCCAGTCCACGCCGGACAGGTCCAGCACGCTGCGGGTCTCGACGTATTCCTTCGAGAAGCCGAGCGACTCGTAGAAGGCGACGGCCGGCGTGTCGCCGACCACCTCCACGCCGATCGACTGGAAGCCCTCCTGGTAGACCCGCCGGGCGGCGGTCAGGACGAGGTCCCGGCCGAGGCCCGTGCGCCGCGCCGAGGGGTGCACCAGCACCTCGAGCACCCCGATGTCGCCGAGCAGCAGCACGTGCACGTGACCCAGGATCGCCCCCGGGCTGCCGTCGGCCGCCGGCTCCGCCTGGGCGACCCAGGAGATCCGCCGCTCGCCGGGCATCACCTCGGCGAGGTATTCCCGCATGGAACTCTCCCGCCACGGCGGGTCCTGCGGCAGATCGGCCGCCAGGACCGCGTTCAGCGTGTCCAACAGCGACGCGATCTCGGCGGACGACGCGGTCCTGGGGTCCCACTCGCGCACCATCACCCGTCTAGCTTGCCGCTAACCGCTGCTTGGGGGAAGTGTCCAGTTCTCCAATGTATGCGGACGATCACTTCACGTGCGGCTGGCCTGTCCGTACCGGTTGGCGGTGTCGTAGACGTCCTGGGCGTAGCGGCGGACGTCGTTGTAGGACAGGATCGCGTTCCACCAGTCGGCCGGGATGGTCAGGTTCCGGCTGCCCTTGCAGAGGTAGTTGCCGGCGGCGAGGGCGGCGTCGTCCAGGTCGTGCGGGTCCTTGACGCCGTCGTTGTCGGCGTCGGCCCCGATCTCCTGCCAGGTCGTCGGGATGAACTGCATCGGCCCGATCGCCCGGTCGAGGACGGGGTCCTTGTCGAGCAGGCCGCGGTCGGTGTCGGGGATGCGCATCCGGCCGCCGTTCCCGTCCAGCGGCAAACCGATGATCTCGGGCAGCGCCTTGCCGTCCTGGCCGAGCCGGGCGCCGTTGGCCTGGCCGTGCCCCGACTCGACGAACCCGATGGCCGCCAGCGTGGTCCAGCTCAGCCCGCAGCTGCGGTTGGTCTGGGCGAGCACCACCTCGGCGTAGCCGTACGCCTGCACGGCCACCGGCGAGATGCCGACCTTCGGTCCCACCTGGGCGGCCCAGCCGGCCAGCGCGTCCGACGGCCGGCCGGTGCTCCCGCCGACGGGCGGGCCGGTCGGCACCGTGCCGAGCGGCGGCGCCGTCCCGCCGGGCAGGGGCGACCCGCCGGGCAGGGGCGTCCCGCCGGGCAGCGGCCCCTGCGGAACGGTGGTCGGCGCGACGGAGGTGGCGTCGACGGCGACCGGACGTGGTCCCCGCGCCGTCGCGGGCACCAGCAGCGCGCCCGCCGCAGCCGTCGCCGCGACCAGGGCGAGCAGGAACACCCCGGGCAGGGTGAGCCGGCCGCTGGGCCGCCGCGACCAGTCCCGGGTGGCGCGGGCGGCGGTCATCGCGACGCGGTGCGGCGGCCGGCGTAGGGCGTGCGCGAACTGCACCCGGCGGCGCCGGGGTCCGGTGGCCGGTCTCGTCGCGGGCACGTCGGTCTTCGTCTCCGCGAGGTCGCCCGCGCCTGACGACGCGCCGGTGTCGTCACCGGTCTTCGCCCCGGTCCCGGCCGCCGCGCTGCTGGCCGCGCCGGCCTTCGTGTCGGCGGCGGTCCCGTCCGCCGGCTTCGCGGCCGTGCCGGTCTTTTCGTCCGGCTTCGCGGCCGTGCCGGTCTTTTCGTCCGGCTTCCCGGCCGTGGCCGGTTTAGTGCCGGCGGCCGGCTCGTCGCCCGACCCCGCCGTGTCCGCCGGCTTCGCCCCGGCGGCGGTCCCGTCCGCCAACTTCGCCTCGGCGGTGGGCTTCTCGTCCGGCTTCGCCGCGACGGCGGTACCGCCGGCCGGCTTGGCCTCGGCGGCGGGCTTGGCCTCGGTGGCGGCGGGCTTGTCGGGGTCGCCGGGCTGCCCGGCGGCGGGCGTCGGCGCGGGCGTCGTCGGCTCCGGCGCGGAGGACGCGGCCGGCGTCGACGCCGGCTCGGCGGGCGCGGGAGCGGACGGCGCCGGGGCGCCCGCATCGGGGGCGGTCGCGGATCTCAGCCAGGGGCGGCGGGGACGCGGCAACCGCCGCGCGGGTTCGGGCGCGGCGCCGGAACCGGCGAGCGGCCCGTCGATCGGTGCCGCCGGCCGCAGGGGCCGAAGGGTCGTCCTGTCCTCGCCGTCCACCACAAGTTGAGTATCACCCATGTCCCCCCGTACGTCAGGACCGGTCGTACCCTGGTGCCATGCCCCGGTACGAGTTCCGTTGCCGCGCCTGCGGCGACACCTTCGAGGTCAACCGCCCGATGACGCAGGCCGCCGAGCCGGCGTCCTGCCCGGCGGGTCACGCCGACACGGTCAAGCTCCTTTCCACCGTCGCGGTCACCGGCCGGGGCGGTGGCGGTGCGGCCGGTGGCGCGCCGGCGCCGGCCGGCGGTGGTTGTTGCGGCGGTGGCTGCGGCTGCTGACCGGCGGGTCCGCCGTCGGTCCCGCCTCGTCCGCCCGCACCGGGCCGGTTCCTCGTCCGCCCCGACGCCCGTCGGCGCGCCCCTGTGGTCACCGGGGGGCCGGACGGCTTCCCGGGCCGGGCCCGGCCGACCGTTCTCACGATGCGTGATGGTCCGGTATCAGGCAGCATGAGTCCGACGTCACGGGCGGAGGTTCCACCATGTCGCCACGGATCCACCTCCCGAGCGGGTTGGTGACCTTCGTCTTCACCGACATCGAGGGTTCCACCCGGCTGGCCCAACTGCTCGGCGCGGACTACCGGCCGGTGCTGCGGGAGCATCGCCGCCTGCTGCGCCGCACGATCGCCGCGACCGAGGGCGCGGAGCTGCTGACCGAGGGGGACTCGTTCTTCCTCGCCTTCGGCGACGCGACCGCCGCGCTGACCGCCTGCCTGACCGCGCAACGGGCGCTGGCCAGCCACGAGTGGCCCACCGCCGACGCCGTGCCCCGGGTCCGGATGGGGCTGCACACCGGCTGGGCGGAGCCGCGCGACGGCGAGTACGTCAGCCCGGAGGTGCACCGCGCGGCCCGGGTCGCCGCCGCCGCCCACGGCGGCCAGGTGCTCTGCTCGGGGTCGACGGCGCGGCACGTGGAGCCGCTGCCGCCCGGCGCGTCCCTGCTCGACCTCGGCCTGCACCGGCTTCGCGGCTTCGACGACCGGGAGCGGCTCTTCCAACTGGTCGCTCCGGGCCTGGAGCGGCAGTTCCCGCGGCCCCGCACCGCCGACGCGACCGCGCACAACCTGCCCACCCCGGTCACCTCGTTCGTCGGCCGGCACGCCGAGCGGGCCGAGCTGAGGCGGCTGGTGGAGACGCACCGGCTGGTCACCGTCCTCGGCGCGGGCGGGGCGGGCAAGACCCGGCTGGCCGTGGAACTCGCCGTCGACCTGGTGGAGTCCCATCCGGACGGTGTCTGGTTCGTCGACGTCGCCGCGGTCACCGACCCGGGGCTGGTGGCGTTCGAGGTCGCCGCCGTGCTCGGTCTGCGTCCCGAGCCGGGCCGCCCGATGGTCGACACGCTGGTGGAGTACGCGGCCGCGCGCCGGATGCTCGTCCTCCTGGACACCTGCGACGCCCAGCCGGCCGCTTCGGCAGACGTGATCTCCCGGCTGCTCGCCGGCGGGGTGGGCGTCCGGGTGCTCGCCACCAGCCGGGAGTCGTTCGGCCTGCCGGGCGAGGTGGTCTGGCGGATCCCGTCGCTGTCGGTCGACCCGCCGGCGGACGGGGCGGAGAGCGACGCGGTCGCGCTGCTGCTGGACCGGACGGCGGCGGCCCGGGGCGGCCGGCCGCCGGACCCGGCCGAGTCGGCCGACCTGCGCCGGGTGGTGCGGCGGTTGGACGGGCTGCCGCTCGCCATCGAGCTGGCCGCCGCCCGGCTGCGGGTGCTCTCCGTCGGGCAGCTCGCCGAGCGCCTCGACGACGTGCTGGGCACCCTGGACGCGGGCCGGGAGGACCCGGACCCGCCCCCGGTGGAGCCGGGCTGGTCGGACGACCCGCAGGACCCGGTGGGGGCGGCCGTGGGGATGGCGTCGCCCGGCCCGGGCGTCCGGGCGGTGCAGCGTCCCGCCACCGAACGGCACCTGACCATGCAGGCCACGGTGACCTGGTCGTACCGCACGCTGGGGCCGCGCGCCGCCCGGCTGCTGCGCTGGTTGGCGGTCTTCGCCGGCCCGGTCGACCTGGCGACGGTGGAGTGGCTGCTCGGCGACGATCCGCTCGATCCGCTCTCGGTGCTGGTCGACAAGTCGATGGTGCTGGCGGAGCCGCACGCCTCGGGCAGCACCTACCGGATGCTGGACCCGATCCGGGCGTACGCGGCGCGGCGGCTGGTGGAGGCGGGGGAGGAGAGGTCGGCCCGCAACCGGCACGTGGCGTGGTCGAGGCACGCGCTGGAGCGCGCCCACCTGGGCCCGGACGGGCGGCCGGTGACCCTCTCGCTCTACGCCCTCGACCCGCTCGCCGGCGAGCTGCGCGCCGCGTTGCGCTGGTGCGCCACCGGCGGCAGCGCCCGGGCCGGCCTGCGGCTGGCCGGGAGCCTCGACCAGTGGTGGCGGGAGCGGGGCCTGGCCCGGGAGGGGCGGCTCTGGCTGTTCCGGCTGTACGGGCGGATCGCCGAGACGGGGGAGCGGATCCCGGAGGCCGAGCTGGCGGCGGCGTACCACATGCACTCGCTGCACGCCGGCGCGGACGGCGAGTTCGCCGAGGAGCTGCGCTACTCCCAGCGGGCGGAGGCGGCGGCCCGGCAGGCGGGCGACGCCGGCCTGCTCGCCCGGGTGCTCGCCGGGCGGGCCGCCCCGCTGGTCGACATGGGACAGTTCGCGGAGGCCGAGCGGATCTGCCGCGAGGTGATCGACTGGGCGTCCGGCCAGGAGGTGCTCGGCGACGCGCTCTTCGGGGTGTTCAGCCTGGCTGAGCTGCTCTGGCGGCGGGGCGCCCTGGACGAGGCGGCCGAGCTGCTGGGTTCGGCCCGGCCGGTGGAGGCGGCGCGCCCGGTGGAGCGGGGGCGGCGCTCGGTCGATATGCTGCTCGGGATGGTCGCCCTGGCGCGCGGTGACCTGGTCGCCGCGCACGAGCACCTCCAGGTGGCGCTCCGGTCGCGGATGAGCCACGGCTTCCACGGCCGGGCCTGCGACACGCTGAACGCGATGGCGGTGCGCTGCGCGGCCGGCGGCGACGGGCTGACGGCGGCCCGCCTGTTCGGCGCGGCGGGGGCGACCCGGGCGAGCATGCGTTGTGCCCCGGGCATCTACGGCGGGTACTGGGTGCAGCGGCAGGGGAAGCTGCGCCGGGAGCTGGGCGACACGGCCTTCGACGGCGCGTACGGCGAGGGGGCCGAGCTGGGGCTGGAGGAGGCGGCGGCGCTGGCCCTCGCCGTCGAGCACCCGGACCTGGCGGTGGGCTCGGCGAGGTTCGCCGCCGGTCCCGCCCGCGTGGCTCCCCGCCAGCCCGTCACCCCCGACCGTCGCCGCCACCACACCGGTCACGCCTGACGGCGGGGGCCCGCCGGTCGGGGTCCGCGTCACCCGGGCGGGCCGGGGACGCGAACCCCTGGACGGTACGGGTGGTTCAGCGGCGCAGGGCGGCGCGGCGTTCGGCGTCGGCCTTCATCCGGGCGGCGCGGTCGATGTCGGCCTGCTGCACGGCGGCGACGGAGCCGAAGGCGCTGACGGCCTGGTAGTACGTCCAGGCGAGGCTGTAGCAGGCGGGCCGCACGACGGTGTTGTACGTGGCGCAGACCCGCTGCAGGTCGGCGTAGAAGGCGCTGTCCAGGCGGGACTTGTTGGCCGAGAATTGGCCCATCGCCTTGTAGTTGCGGTAGCCGAAGTCGTGCCGGTAGCAGGAGAGGGTGAAGTTGAAGCCGAGCGGGTTGTCCGGGCTCGACGAGCAGTAGTCGGTCGACCAGTCGAAGGCGTAATCCGCCCAGGCGCCCTTGTTCAGCCGGGCGGAGTTCCAGGCGTTGTAGCTGGTGGCGCTGGTCTGGGTCCAGCTGGACAGGACGGACAGCTTCTGCGTGGGCGTGACGGCGGCGGCGGGGGATGAGACCCCGAAGACGGCGAGCGCGGCGAGCGCGGCCGAGGCGAGCAGGGTGGTGAGGCGTCTGGGCACGGTTACCTCCGCAGGGGGTGGCGGGTGGGACGGGGTTACCGGCGGGTCACCGGAGTGCCGATCAGTGTCGATCAATGGCTCTGCCGGGGGATGTGGTGCCCGCCAACATTTGGTGACAGGTGCCGAAACAGACGAATGCCCCGGGTGCCAGGGGCACCCGGGGCATCCGTGGGACGTCAGCGGACGAAGGCCGGCGGGCTGGCCGCGCTCTCGTTCGCCAGCCGGTCGAGCGCGGTCACGTAGTAGGTGTACCGCTTGCCCGCCTCGGCGGTGGTGTCCACCCAGGACTGGGTCCGGTTGTCACCGTCGGCGCGGACCGTGTCGACGAGGTGCGCCGCGTCGGCGAAGTCGCACCGGCCGGCCAGGCCGACCCCGTCGAAGCGGTAGACCGCGTACGACGTGGCGGTGCCGAGCGGGCCCACGCCGTCGGCCGGCTGGTGCCAGCTCAGGCGTACCCCGTCGTCCTGCCGCGCGGCCTGGGTGACCACCGGCATGAGCAGCGGCTTCTTCGGCAGGTGCGCCATGGTCGGGATCAGCGCCGGGCGGGAGTAGTGCTCGGCGGCGTAGATGTCGGTCGCGCCGAGCCGGTTGGCCCGCACCTGCACGGCCGAGAAGTGGATGTTGCCCAGGACCTCCGGGTGCGCCCGGTTGAGCGTCAGGTGGTCGGACAGCTCGCGCGGGTTCTGCCAGAACGAGCCGTAGACCGGGTCGCCGCTCTTGTAGTCGGCCTGCCCGATGTAGAGCTGCACCCGGGTGCCCTTGACCACGTCCGCCCACCACGGCACCAGCCGGGCGTAGTCGGCGGCCGGGTACTGGCCGATGTACCAGTAGAGCTGCGGCACGATGTAGTCGATCCACTCCTCCTTGACCCACTTGCGGGTGTCGGCGGAGATGATGTCGTACGACTGGCTGCCGGTGGTGTCCGAGCCCAACGGGTCGGCCGACTGGTTGCGCCAGATGCCGAACGGGCTGACGCCGAACTTCACCCACGGCTTCTCGGCCTTGATCTTGGCGTTCATCTCCTGGATCAGCAGGTTGATGTTGTCCCGCCGCCAGTCGGCCTTGTCGGTGAAGCCCCGGTTGTGCGCCGCGAACGTGGCGTCGTCGGGCACCTGGTGGGTGCCGCTCGGGTAGGGGTAGAAGTAGTCGTCGAAGTGCACGCCGTCGACGTCGTACCGCTTGACCGCGTCCATCATCGCGGTCTGCACGAACTCGCGGACCTCGGGAATGCCGGGGTTGTAGTAGAGCCGGCTGCCGGCGACCCCGGCCGGCGGGTAGGCGAAGGTCCACTCGGGGTGCTCGCGCACCGGGTGGTTCGGCGCGAGCTTGGTGATGTCGGCGCCGGCGCCGCCCGGGGCGGGCATGGAGACGCGGTACGGGTTGAACCAGGCGTGGAACTCCAGGTTCCGCTTGTGCGCCTCCTCGACCACGAACTTCAGCGGGTCCCAGCCCGGGTTTTCGCCGCGGACCCCGGTCAGGTACTCCGACCAGGGCTCGTGGGGCGACGGCCAGAACGCGTCGGCGGTCGGCCGGACCTGGACGACCACGGCGTTGTGGTTGAGCCGCTCGGCGAGGTCGAGCAGCTGGCGGTACTCGGCCTGCTGCGTGGCGACGCGGTCCGGCGAGGTCTGGGACGCCTTGCTCGGCCAGTCGATGTTGACGACCGAGGAGATCCACATGGCCCGGAACTGCCGCTTCGGCGTGGCCGGGTCGGTGACGCAGGTGGTGGTGGAGGCGGCGGTGGTCGCCGTGTCGGGCGCCGCGCTCGCCGGGGTGGCGGCGACGAGCGCGCCGAGCAGTGCGGCGGCCAGCCCGGCGGCTCCGAGCCGAGTTGCCTTCATGCGGTGTGTCCCTTCGTTGGGGCTCCCGTGTCAGGGGTGGATCGCGGCGCAGACGGCAAGATTCGCCGTTGGCAATCTGCCGCTGGTAGGAAATTTTCACACGTCACGGGCTCTGCGCAAGAGTCTGGGCGGGATCGATCCGTCCGTCGACACCGGCTCCCCCCTGTGGCCGGGCTCACGGGGCGAACCGTGGTGGGACGCACACGCCGGGTGGTGGCCCGAATAGCCCGAGACGTGGCGGTTGAGGAGGGTCCGCCCTGGGTAGCATCGCCGGTCACCGGCCGCCACGGGGGTGGTCCGGGCGGTGGGAGGGGTGACACGTGTCCGTGCTGCGTACCAAACCGATCGGGGACGTCATCGCGCAGAGCGAGGCCGACGGCGACGACGGCGGGCCCGGCCTGAAGCGCCGGCTCGGCGCCCGCGACCTCACCGGCTTCGGCATCGGCATCGTGATCGGCACCGGCATCTTCACGCTCACCGGCATCGAGGCCCGGGACAGCGCGGGTCCCGCCGTGGTGGTCTCGTTCGCCATCGCCGGCCTGGTCGCCCTGCTCGCCGCCCTCTGCTACGCCGAACTGGCGTCGAGCGTGCCGACCGCCGGCAGCGCCTACACCTACGCGTACGCGACCATGGGTGAGATCGTCGCCTGGATCATCGGCTGGGACCTGCTGCTGGAGTTCGCCCTCGGCGCGGCGGTGGTGGCGCGCGGCTGGTCCGGCTATCTGGCCGAACTCGTCGGCCTGCCCACCGCCTGGTTCGGCGAGGAGGGCAGTGTCGTCAACGTCGGCGCGATCGGCATCGTGCTGCTGCTCGGCGTCGTGGCGATCGTCGGCATCCGCGAGTCCGCCCGGGTGACCAACCTGCTGGTGCTGGTCAAGGTCGCCATCTGCGTCTTCATCGTGATCGCCGGCCTGTTCTTCGTGAAGGCCGCCAACCTCACCCCGTTCATCCCGCCGGCGAAGCCCGCCGACGGCAGCGAGGACGGCATCAAGCAGCCCGTCACCCAGGCGCTCTTCGGTCTGGAGCCCTCGGTGTTCGGCTTCGTGGGCGTGCTCAGCGCCGCCGCGGTGGTCTTCTTCGCTTACACCGGCTTCGAGGCGGTGGCCAACCTCGGCGAGGAGACGAGGCGGCCCCGCCGGGACCTCACCCTCGGCCTGCTCGGCACGCTGCTGATCTCCACCGTGCTGTACATCGGCGTCTCGCTGGTCGTGGTGGGCATGGTGCCGTACACCGAGATCGACCGGGGCGCCCCGATCGCGGCGGCCTTCAACGCGGTCGGCGCCGAGTGGGCCGGCGTCCTCGTCTCCATCGCCGCCGTCGCCGGCCTGACCAGCGTGATCCTGGTCGACCTGGTGGCCATGGGCCGGATCGGCTTCGCCATCAGCCGCGACGGGCTGATCCCGCCGTCGATCGCCAAGGTGCACCCGCGCTGGGGCACCCCGTACCGGATCTCGGCCGTCATGACGGTGGCGGTCGCGCTGCTCGCCGGCCTCCTGCCGCTGTCGGCCCTGGCCGACCTGGTCAGCATCGGCGCGCTCGCGGCGTTCGTGCTGGTCTCGGTCGCGGTGCCGATCCTGCGGCGCAAGCGCCCGGACCTGGACCGGCCGTTCCGGGTGCCGTTCTCCCCGGTGCTGCCGATCGTCTCGGCGCTGGCCTGCTTCTACCTGATGCTGAACCTGTCGGTGGAGACCTGGCTGCGGTTCGCCGCGTGGATGCTGCTCGGCGTGGTGATCTACTTCGGCTACGGCTACCGGAAGAACCGGCTCGCCCGGCGTTCCTCGCCCGTCGACTCCCGGGAACCGGCTTCCGTCTGATCTCGGGCGGGGGTTCCGGCTCATCGCGGGTGGGGTTTGCGGGGAGCCCGGCCCGCTCCGGGCGGTCAGGCTTGATCCCTGCGCGGCCCGGGCTCCCCGGAAACCCTCCGGGGTCGCCCGCCGCGGTCCGGTCGCGCTTCCTCTGGTGTACACCGACAGCGCGGCACCCGATCCTGTCGGGTGCCGCGCTGTCGGTGTCCACGGGTCGTGCGTGCGGTCTGCCGGGCTGGCCGCCCTCCGGGGAAGGTCCCCGGTCAGGGCCTCTGCTGCGGCCCGGCCGTGGGCCCCTGCACGACAGGTCTGCCGTCGGTCCAGACGACCTCGTCGAGCCAGACCTGCCGGCCCGGGTCGACGGTGCCCTCCTGGCCGGGCGGCCAGGCGTGGTAGAGCAGCCAGGTACGCCCGTCCTTGACCACCATCGAGGCGTGCCCCGGCCCGGAGGCGACCTCGTTGGTCTTCAGGATCGGGTTCTCCGGGGCCTTCACGCACGGCCCGGCCGGCGACTCGCAGACCGCGTAGCCCTCCGCGTACTCGGCGCGGTCGTAGGCGTTCGCGGCGAAGAACAGGAAGAGCCTGCCGTCCTGGCGGTGCAGGAACGGGCCCTCGATCAGGGTGCCCTCCCACGGCTCGGTCTGCTTCAGCAGCTTGGTCGGCTCGCCCACCAGGCGCAGCCCGTCGTCCGAGAGGCGCTGCGACCAGATCCAGGTGTCCACCCCGATGGCGTTGCCGTCGTTCTTCCACAGCAGCCAGAGGCTGCCGTCGGCGTCCCGGAACGGGCTGGCGTCGATGGCCCCGCCCAGCTCCGCCTGGCAGATCAGCGGCCCGGTCGAGTCGTCCCGGTACGGCCCCTGCGGCGCGCTCGACACGGCCCGTCCGACGCACTGCCGCCCCGACTCGCGCCCGGCGACGGTGTAGTAGAGCGCGAACCGGTCCGGGGCCAGTTCGATCGCCTCGGGCGCCCAGGTCTTCCCGGCGTCCGCCCAGGCCGGCAGCTCCGGCAGCGCGTCCCCGGCCGGGGTCCAGTCGACCAGGTCCGCAGAGGTGAGCACCGGGACGTTGCGGCCCCCGGCGTTGGTGTGGAACAGGTACCAGGTGTCGCCCACCCGGATCGCCTGCGGGTCGGGCGCGTCGGTGCGTACGACCGGGTTGGTGAACATGCGCGCGTCGTCTCCCGTGCTCGAAGGTTCTTCTCCACCACCGCAACCGGCGGCGAGCAGCGCGGCGGCGAGCACCGCCGCCGCGCCGCGCCGCCGGATCCCGACCGTCATCCCTTCAGACCGCTGCGGGAGACACCCTGGATGATGTGCCGCTGGGCGAGCACGAAGAGGATCAGCACCGGCACGCTGGCCAGCACCGCACCGGCCATGATCAGCGGGTAGTCGGTGTTGTAGGCCCCCTGGAGCAGGCCCAGCCCCGGCGGCAGCGTGAGCATCTCCGGGCTGAACAGCACGAAGATCGGCCAGAGGAAGTCGTTCCAGTTGGTGAGGAACGACAGCACCGCCAGCGTGGCCAGCGCCGGCCTGGACAGCGGCAGCACCACCTTCCAGAAGATCTGCCACTGGTTGGCCCCGTCCAGCACCGCGGCCTCCTCCAGTTCCCGGGGCAGGGAGAGGAAGAACTGCCGCAGGAAGAACACCCCGAACGCGCTCGCCGCCCCGGGGACGATCACCACGGCCAGGGTGTCGACCCAGTCCAGTTCGTCGACGATCAGGAAGTTCGGGATGATCAGCGAGGTCGGCGGGATGAACAGCGTTCCGACGATCAGCGCGAAGAGCACCCTCTGGCCGCGGAACCGCATCCGGGCCAGGGCGTACGCGGCCATCGAGGCGGTCGCCAGCACCAGCAGGGCGTGCGCGGTGGCGGCCAGCATGCTGTTGGCGAACCAGCGCAGCACGGGGTTGGCCGCGTTGTTCAGGATCTGCTCGTAGCCGTACCCGGAGATCGGATCCGGCAGCCAGGTCGGCGGGATCTGCTGGGCCCCGGTGTAGGTCTTCAGCGAGGTGATGACCATCCACACCAGCGGCAGCAGGAAGACCAGGGCGAGCGCGACCAGGGTGGCGTAGAGCGCGGTCCGGCGCAGCGCCGTCCCCGGGGCGCGGCCGGTCGCCCGGGCGCCGGCGCGGGTCGGCGCGGGGGCGCGCGTGGTGCGCGTGGGCGTCGTCATGGCGGTCCCCTCAGTCTTCCCGGTAGCGGAAGAGGCGGAAGTTGGCGATGCTCACGACCGCCAGCATCAGGGCGAACACGATGCTCATCGCGGCGGCGCGGCCGGCGTCGTTGTCCCGCAGCCCCTCCTCGACGATGAACCAGACCACGGTGCGGGTCTCCGTGCCCGGCGCGCCCTGGGTGATCAGGAACGACTGACCGAACACGTTCGCCGAGGCGAGCACGGTCGTGGTGACCACGAAGAGCAGCACCGGGCGCAGGCCGGGAAGCGTGACGTGCCGGAACCGTTCCCAGGCGCTCGCGCCGTCCACCTTCGCCGCCTCGTACAGCTCCTGCGGAATGTCCTGGAGCCCGGCCAGGTAGATCACCGCGTTGAAGCCGGAGGTCCACCAGACGGTCACCCCGACCAGCGCGACCCAGGCCCACGGCACGTCCGTCACCCAGGGCGTGTCGGCCGGCAGACCGACCACCCCGGCGAGCCGGTTGACCAGGCCCACGTTGGCGTCGAGCAGGAACCGCCAGAGCAGGCCGATCACCGCCACGCCCAGCACGTACGGCGCGAAGTAGATCGCCCGGAAGAAGGTCCGGCCCGGGAACGAGCGGTTCAGCAGCAGCGCCAGCCCGAGCGGGACGACCACCAGCAGCGGCACCGCGAAGACGGTGAAGATCGCCGTCGCCCGGACGCTCTGCCACCAGTCGCCGTAGACGGCCGAGTCGCTGGAGAAGAGTTCCTGGTAGTTGTCCAGCCCGACGAAGGGCCGGTGGGGCAGCTGGAAGTCCCACTGGTGCACGCTGAGCCAGAGGCCGAGCAGGATCGGCAGCAGGCCGAAGACCCCGAACAGCAGCAGGTACGGGGCGAGGAAGAGGTACGGCGTCGCCCGTCCGGCCCGGCGCGCCGGGGCACCCGGGCGGGCGGCGCCGGCCGCCGGGGGGGGGGGGGGGGGCTGCCCCGGCCCCCCCGCGATAGCGGCCCCCACGCAGTGACAGCACCCCGACTATTTGGGGGTGTGCTACAGAGTGGTTTTATCGATTGG
>NZ_JBFABB010000085.1:0-31120 GCF_040640035.1 Micromonospora sp. NPDC023633
GCCGCCGGCAGGCCGTGCCCGCCCCGGCTCGGCTCGCCGCGCGACGGGCCGGGCAGCGCGTGGCCGCCCCGCTCGGGCGCCGGCTCCTGGCCGAGGATCGGGGTGGGCCGCTCGGCGCAGAGGTACTGCGCCATGTCGTCGTGCGGGGTGACCGCCTGCCGGGTCTTGTCGAGATCCCAGATCGCCTGCGCGGTCGCCTTGCCCGAGGGCCAGGTCGCCACGATCCGCCAGGTGCCGTCGTCGCGGCGCCACGCGTCCCAGGAGATCTTCTCGGTGTCGATCCCGTGCTGGGCCAGCCGGCCGTTGACCACCTCGGCGAGCGGGGTGGGCTTCTCCGCGCCCTTCAGCCGGGTGCGTCGGGCGTGCTGGGCGAGCATGGCCCGCTCCTGGAGCACCGGGCCGGCGTAGCGCAGCACGCGGTCGACCGGCACGCCGGCGATCCGGGCGACGTCCTCGGCGGACTCGCCGGAGCGGATCTTCGCCTGGATGTCCCGTGGGGAGAGTGAGGGCACCGGGTCGGCGCTGGTCGCCGGGGCCACCGCGAGCGGCGGGGCGCCGGGCTCGGCGTGCAACGCGCCGGCGATCCGCTCGTCGATGGGCAGGGCGAGCAGTCGCCCGACCTCGTCGGCGAGCACCAGGGCCTGGCCGTCCTCGGAGAGGGCGACGAAGCGTACTGGGCGCATGGCGTTGCCTCCGTCCCGCTTCGCTGGCCGTCACGCCACGAGCCGGCCACCCGGGCGTCCTCGCACCACCGTACGCGCATCTGCCCGAAGGTGGGGGATGCGACACCCGCATGTCGCGACTGAGCTGCGACGATGATCACGGTCGGTGGCCGGCGGACGCGCCGGCGGCCACCGACCGTGACGGCGGTCAGAGTCGCTCGACCACGTAGTCGATCGACGCGGTCAGGGCCTCGACGTCGGCCGGCTCGACGGCCGGGAAGAGCGCGACGCGAAGCTGGTTGCGGCCAAGCTTCCGGTACGGCTCGGTGTCCACGATGCCGTTGGCGCGCAGCGCCTTGGCGATCGCGGTGGCGTCGACGGAGTCGGCGAAGTCGATGGTGGCGACCACGTTGGAGCGCAGCGCCGGGTCGGTGACGAACGGCGTCGCCACCTCGGAGCGCTCCGCCCAGCCGTACACGATCGCGGCGCTCTCGGCCGTGCGCTTGGCCGCCCAGGCCAGCCCGCCCTGGGAGTTCATCCAGTCGGTCTGCTCGGCGGCCAGGAAGATGGTGGCCAGCGCCGGGGTGTTGTAGGTCTGCTCCAGCCGCGAGTTGTCGATCGCGGTGACCAGGTCGAGGAAGGCCGGGATGTAGCGGCCGGACGCCTTGATCTCGCCGGCCCGCTCCAGCGCGGCCGGGGACATCAGGGCCAGCCACAGGCCGCCGTCGGAGCCGAAGCACTTCTGCGGGGCGAAGTAGTAGACGTCGGTCTCGCCGACGTTGACGTCCAGGCCGCCCGCGCCGGAGGTGGCGTCGACCAGCAGCAGCGAGCCGGGGTCGGCGCCGGCCACCCGGGCGATCGGCACCGCGACACCCGTCGAGGTCTCGTTGTGCGGGGTGGCGTAGACGTCCACCCCGGCCTCGGCGGTCAGGGTGGGCGCGGTGCCGGCCTCCGACTTGCGGACGGTGGGCTCGCCGAGGAACGGGGCGTCCTTGACGGACTTGGCGAACTTCGCGCCGAACTCGCCGAAGCTGGCGAACTGCGCCCGGTCCCGGACGAGGCCGAACGTCGCGACCTCCCAGAACGCCGTGGTGCCGCCGTTGCCGAGCACCACCTCGTAGCCCTCGGGGAGGGAGAAGAACTCGGCGATGCCGCGGCGCAGCCGGGCCACCTGGTCACGGACGGTCTTCTGCCGGTGCGAGGTGCCCAGGTAGCTGGTCGCCACGTCGGTGAGGGCGGAGACCGCCGCCGGACGGACCTTGGACGGCCCGCAGCCGAACCTCCCGTCGGCGGGCTTGAGGTCGTCGGGAATCCGGATGGTCGGTGCGTCAGCCACGGTTGTCGAGATCCTTCCGCATGGGCGAGAGCGGGCCCGGTGTTCAGGCGGGCGCGGATCGACGGCGGACGCGCGCTCAGGCGCACGACGTGGCCGGGACCCGGGCCCGGTCCGGCGACACTGCCGGCCTTCATCCTCCCACCCGGATCGGCCGCTCCGGCCGCTGGTCCCACCTGCGGCCTTGAGGCGTACGCCACAACCGGCGCCCGGGTGTCGCGGCCCGCTGTGCCCACACGCACAAAGGGGCCCTCCCCGGCGCCGGGCGACGGGAAGGGCCCCTTCTCACGTTGTCTGTCAGACGCCGTGCGGGATGGCGTTCCAGCCCTCGACGTCGCTCGGCTTGCGGGTGCCCGGGCCGACGTAGCGGGCCGACGGGCGGACCAGCCGCTGGAGCTTCTTCTGCTCCAGGATGTGCGCGCTCCAGCCGCCCATCCGGGCGCAGGTGAACATGGAGGTGAACATGTGCGCCGGCACCTCGGCGAAGTCCAGCACCACGGCCGACCAGAACTCGACGTTGGTGGCGAGCACCCGGTCCGGCCGGCGGGCCTGGAGCTCGGCCAGGGCGGCCTTCTCCAGCGCCTCGGCGATCTCGAAGCGCGGCGCGCCCAGCTCCTTGGCGGTGCGGCGGAGCACCCGGGCGCGCGGGTCCTCGGCCCGGTAGACGCGGTGGCCGAAGCCCATCAGCCGCTCGCCCCGGTCGAGGACGCCCTTGACGTAGCCCTCGGCGTCGCCGCTGCGCTCGACCGCCTCCAGCATGCTGAGCACGCGGGACGGGGCGCCGCCGTGCAGCGGGCCGGAGAGGGCGCCGATGCCGGAGGAGATGCAGGCCGCGGCGTCGGCGCCGGTGGAGGCGACGATCCGGGCGGTGAAGGTGGAGGCGTTCAGGCCGTGCTCGGCGGCCGAGATGAAGTAGGCGTCGACGGCCTTGACGTGCCGCGGGTCCGGCTCGCCCCGCCAGCGCTTCATGAAGCGCTCGACGATGGTGGACGCCTTGTCGATCTCCTTCTGCGGCACCGCCGGCAGGCCCAGGCCGCGCGCCGACTGGGCGACGAAGGAGAGCGCGGTGACCGACACCCGGGCGAGGTCCTCGCGGGCCTGCTCGTCGGAGATGTCGAGCAGCTGGCTGAGACCCCAGTACGGGGCCAGCATCGCGACCGCGGACTGCACGTCCACCCGGATGTCGCCGGAGTGCACCGGCACCGGGAACGGCTCCGCCGGCGGCAGGCCCGGGCCGAACCGCCCGTCGACCAGCAGCGCCCAGACGTTGCCGAAGGAGACCTGGCCGATCAGATCCTCGATGTCGACCCCGCGATAGCGCAGCGCGCCGCCCTCGCGGTCGGGTTCGGCGATCTCGGTCTCGAAGGCTACGACGCCCTCCAGCCCGGGTTTGAAATCGGCCATGTCGCTCTCCTGGATCTGCTCGGTGCGCCCGCCCGGGGCTTCGGTCCCGGCCCAGCCGGGCGAGCGCCTTAGGCGACCCTCAGGGATGTGTTCGTGACATCTTGCCTGCTGGGTAACCGGATCCGCGACCCACTGCGACTGTGCCGCACACGACATCCCCGGTCCGGAAGCCCCGGGCCGCGTCGGTGACACTGGGCGGTACGGGCTGGCCTGCGTCGCAGGGGGTGGGCCGGGTCGACGAGGAGGAGAGGCAACGTGACGGGGGACACAGTCCGGCCAGCGGCGATGCGTAACGAGTACGCCGCGGAGCTGGGCCTTTCCGAGGCGGACCTGGCCGCCGACTGGCACGGCCAGTTCGACCGCTGGTTCGCCGACGCGGTGGCCGCCGGGCTGCCCGAACCGAACGCGATGGTGGTCGGCACCGCCGACGCCGCGGGCCGGCCGAGCGCGCGGACCGTGCTGCTGAAGGGGTACGACCCGGAGGGCTTCGTCTTCTTCACCAACTACGGGTCCCGCAAGGGCGCCGAGGCGGCCGTCAACCCGTACGCGAGCCTCGTCTTCCCCTGGTTCCCGATGCAGCGGCAGGTGGTGGTGGCCGGCCGGGTCGAGCGGGTCGACCGGGCGGAGACGGAGGCGTACTTCGCCAGCCGGCCGCGCGGCTCCCAGCTCGGTGCCTGGGCCAGCACCCAGTCCCGGGTGATCCCCGACCGGGCCGTGCTGGACGAGGCGTACCGGGCGGCGGCGGAGCGGTTCGCCGAGGTCGCGCCGATCCCCGCCCCGCCGCACTGGGGCGGGCTGCGGGTGCGGCCGGAGTCGGTGGAGTTCTGGCAGGGCCGGGTCAGCCGGCTGCACGACCGGCTGCGGTTCCGGCTCACCGGGACCGGGCAGTGGACCGTCGAGCGGCTGGCGCCGTGACCCAGCTCAAGGACTCGCGGCCGGGCGGGCTGCGCCGGTTCGCGATCGACGTGCGCCCGCTGGCCGTGCCGGCGTACCGGCGGATGTGGCTGGGCAACGGCATCGCGATGTTCGGCATCCAGCTCACCGCGGTCGCCGTGCCGGTGGAGATGTACGCGCTGACCGGCAGCTCGCTCTGGGTCGGCCTGATCGGGATCGCGGCGTTCATACCGCTGCTGGTATTCGGGCTCTGGGGCGGCGCGGTGGCCGACGCGCACGACCGGCGCAAGGTGCTGCTGGGGACCGCGGCGGTGCTCTGGACCGCCACGTTCGGCCTGGTGGTGCAGGCGGTGCTCGGGATCGGCAGCCCGCTGCTGCTGCTCGTCCTGGTGGCGGTGCAGTCGATCGCCTTCGCGATCAGCTCGCCCACCCGCAACGCGGTCCTGCCCCGGCTGGTGCCCGCGGAGCTGGTGCCGGCGGCCACCACGCTGAACTTCACCACCTTCACGGCCGCCTCGGTGTTCGGCCCGCTGGTCGCCGGCCTGATCTTCGCCGCGTGGGGCACCGACCTCGGCCTGCCGATCGCGTACGCGGCCGACGCCGTGCTCTACGCGGTCGCCGTCTGGGCGACGGTGAAGCTGCCGGCCATGCCGCCGGAGCCGGACCCGGACGCGTCCGCCGCCCCACGGCGGGCCGGGCTGGCCAGCATCGTCGACGGCCTGCGCTACCTGGCCACCACCCCGGTGCTGATGCTCTCCTTCGTCATCGACCTGATCGCGATGGTGCTGGCGATGCCCCGGGCGCTCTTCCCGGAGATCGCCGAGTCCCGGTTCGGCGGCGGCGCGGCGGTCGGCTGGCTCTACAGCGCGATCGCGGCGGGCGCGATGCTCGGCGGGTTGACCTCCGGGTGGATCGGGCGGCTGCGCCGGCAGGGGCTGGTGCTGGTGGCGGCGGTGGTCGGCTGGGGGCTGGCGATCGCGGCGGCCGGGCTGGCCGGCCAGCTCTGGCTGATGGTCCTGCTGCTCGCGGTGGCCGGGGCGGCCGACCTGGTCAGCGCGGTGCTGCGGCAGTCGATGCTGCTGGTCTACGCGCCGGACCGGATGCGCGGGCGGTTGATGGGCGTCAACACGGTGGTCATCGCCGGGGGCCCGCGCCTGGGCGACCTGCGGGCCGGCGCGGTGGCGGCCGGTTTCGGCGGCGGCGTCGCCTGGGTCGGCGGCGGGCTGGCCGCGGCGGGGCTCGCGGTGCTGCTCGCGGTGGCGTTCCCGGTGCTGCTGCGCTACCGGGCGACGGCCCCCGCCGGCGGTGACCGGGCGTGACGGGTTCGGCCGGGGCGAGCGACGGCGATGGGGAGCCGTTAGGGTCCCCCGCATGGACACCCCCGACCAGCGTCCGCCCTCGGGCGCACAGTGGACCATTTCGGCCGCCGGCCACGAGGCCGTCATCGTGGAGGTGGGCGGTGGGGTCCGGACATACCGGCACGACGGGACCGACCACCTGGACGGGTACGACGCCGACGAGATCTGCCCCGGCTGCGCGGGGCAGGTGTTGGCTCCCTGGCCGAACCGGATCCGCGACGGGCTCTACACCTTCGGCGAGCGGTCGTTGCAGCTCACGCTCAGCGAGCCGGACCGGGGCGTGGCCATCCACGGGCTGGTCAACTGGGTGCCGTGGCGGCTGGTGGAGCAGTCGTCCGACGCGGTGACCGTCGGCTACGACCTGCCGCCGCAGCCGGGCTACCCGTGGCCGCTGCGGCTGCGCACCCGGTGGAGCGTCGGCCCGGACGGGTTGCGCGCGGAACACGAGGCGACGAACCTCGGCGCCGAGCCCGCGCCGTTCGGCTTCGCCGTGCACCCGTACCTGCGGGTGCCCGGGGTGGCGGTGGACGACCTGTCGATGCGGCTGCCGGCCCGGACGCGGTTGCAGGTGGACGGGCGGCTGCTGCCGATCGGGGGCACCCCGGTCGCCGGCACCGAGTACGACTGGACCAGCCCCCGCCGGATCGGCGGCGCCCGGCTCGACCTCGCCTTCGGCGACGTGATCCGCGACGACGACGGCGGCTCGGTGGTCAGCCTGGCCGCCCCGGACGGTGCGGCGGGCGTGCGGATCTGGGCGGACCGGGAGTTCGGCTGGTGGCAGGTGTTCACCGGCGACGCCCTGCCCGGCGAGCGGCGACGCCGTTCCGTGGCGGTGGAGCCGATGACCTGCCCGCCGGACGCGTTCCGCTCGGGTCGGGACGTGATCACCCTGAAGCCGGGCGCGACCTGGCGGGGTGTCTGGGGCGTACGGCCCGGGGTCTGAGCGGGGGAGCGCATGGAGTTCAGCGAGGTCGTCCGGCGGCGCCGGATGGTGCGCAACTACGACCCGGACCGTCCCGTCCCGCCCGACGTGGTGGAGCGGCTGCTCGACCACGCGGTCCGCGCGCCGTCGGCCGGCTTCGCCCAGGGCTGGGGTTTCCTGGTGCTGGAGACGCCGGAGGACCGGGAGCGGTTCTGGACGGCGACCACCCCGGGCGGCGGCGGTCGGGAGCGGTGGCTGGCGGGGATGTGCCGGGCCCCGCTGATCGTCGTCCCGCACGCGAACCGGTCGGCCTATCTGGAGCGGTACGCGGAACCCGACAAGGGCTGGGCGGACCGCTCGACGGAGCGCTGGCCGGTGCCCTACTGGTACGTGGACACCGGCTTCGCCGCCCTGCTGATGTTGCTGACCGCCGTGGACGAGGGGCTGGGGGCGTGCTTCTTCGGCATCCCCGCGCCGCGCCTCGACGCGTACCGGGAGGCGTTCGGGGTGCCGCGGGAGTACGAGCCCGTCGGGGCCGTCACGGTGGGTTATCGTGCGCCTGACCACCGGTCACCGTCGCTGCGGCGGGGACGTCGCCCGGTGGACGAGGTGGTCCGGCGCGGGCGGTGGAGCTGACCGGCTCCGGAAGCCTCGTCAGGTGTTTCGTCCGGTGGCGAACCGGACGGCGGGTGATGAAACTGGCATCAGGGAGCAGAACGCGGCGTGGTGCAGCCGGCTACGCTGGCACGGTCATCGGTGCCGCGGGTCGCGGTGCCGCGCCGCGACCCGACCCGGTGTCGTGGGCCGGCCCGGCCAGGGGGAGGGGAGCGTGCCGTCGTGATCTTCAGAGCGGTCCGGGACGGGCGTCCCTACCCGGAGCACAACCTGACGCTCAAGCAGTGGGCGGAGATCCCGCCGAGGCCGCTGCGCCTGGATCAGTTGATCACCACCAAGCGCGAGCTGGCGCTGGACAAGCTCCTCGCCGAGGACTCCACCTTCTACGGCGACCTGTTCCCGCACGTCGTGCAGTGGAACGGCGGGCTCTACCTGGAGGACGGGCTGCACCGCGCCCTGCGGGCGGCGCTCCAGCAGCGCAACCAGATCCACGCCCGGGTGCTCGTCCTCTCCGGGCCGATCGAGTGAGCGCGGTCCGCCGGCTGGCCGACCCGTCCTGACCTGCGGTTTCGCCGGATCGGCGCGGCGGTTGCGCCCGGTGGGCTCCTTCGACGAGCGGCTGTCGCACAGGAGCCGTACCGTCATCCTCAGACGACGTGTCTGACGAGGACGGTGAGGGCCATGGCCCGCGACGGTGACATCAACGAGCCCACTAGGGAGTTCCCCGGCTATCCGACCGGCGAGGCGCTCAAGGAGCGGTCGGCTGTCACATCGCAGCCGGAGCCGGGTGCGCCGCCGCCGCCGGCGGGCGGGCCCGCCCGCGGCCTGCTCTGGGTGCTCGGCGCGGCGGCGCTGGCGGTGGTGGTGCTGCTCGGCGTGCAGGCCACCGGCCTGCTGCCGGACTTCCGTAACCCGTTCGCCAAGGAGCAGACCGACCGCAGCCAGCCGCCGCTGCTCAAGTCGATCCAGGATCTCAGCCGCTACGTGGCGGCCGAGGGCAACTTCCAGGTGGTCGTCGATCTCCAGAACGACCGGCGGAACGTGCCCGACTGGCTGCTCAGCCAGCGCACCCTCTTCGTCGGGGCGGGCAGCGTCGAGGCGTACGTCGACTTCGCCAAGATCTCCGAGGGCGCGGTGGTCGAGTCGGCCGACGGCAAGTCGGTGGAGATCAGGCTGCCGGCGCCGCAGCTCGGCAAGACCAACCTCGACCTGGAGAAGAGCTACGTCTTCGCCGAGGAGCGCGGGCTGCTCAACCGGGTCGGCGAGCTGGTGAAGGGCGATCCCAACCGCCAGCAGCAGGTCTACCAGCTCGCCGAGGAACGGATCACCACCGCCGCCCGCGACAGCGGCCTGACCCAGCGGGCGGAGGAGAACACCCGCAAGATGCTGGAGGGGCTGCTCCGCTCCCTCGGCTACGAGAAGGTGACGGTCACCTACACCGCCCCGTGACGGCGGAGCCCACCGACGCGACGGCGCCCGCCCCGGTCGACGGGACGGGCGCCTGCGCGTGTTCGCCCCCGTGGCCGGCGGGAGCGGGGTGGGCTCAGTAGCGGGTGGCGGCGTGGCGGTCCTCGTTCGGCATCAGGACCCAGAGGACCAGGTAGACGATCACCTGGGTGCCGGGCAGCAGCAGCGACAGCAGGAACAGCAGCCGGATGAAGCCGGCCGACCTGCCGAAACGCTGGGCCAGGCCGGCGCAGACGCCGGCGATCATGCGCCCCTGACGGGGGCGGACCAGTTTGCGACTCATCGTCGTACTCCCACTCTGCGGCGTTCGCCGCCTCTGCCTCAACGGTAGGAAGGGGTGGCCACCGCGCCCTCGGTCGCGAGGAGGATCGGCGGCGCGCGTACCCGTAGGTGGTTACCCGGGAACCGGCCCCGCGACGCCCCGGCCCGCCGGAGCGGGACGGCCGGCGGGAACGACGGGCAGGAGCTGAGCTGGGCGGGTAGGCTCGCCGGTCGGGCACCCACACCCCCCGAATGCCGGACGGCCGCCCGGAGCGGGTCGGCCACGACCGGGCCGGAAACCCACGAGGGTGCGACGGCGAGGAAGTGCAGCCATGATCAGCGTTTTCGACCTCTTCAGCGTCGGCATCGGGCCGTCCAGCTCCCACACGGTGGGGCCGATGCGGGCCGCCCGCACCTTCGCCGCCGGGCTCAAGGCCGACGGGTTGCTGACCGGCACGGTACGGGTGCAGGCGGAGCTCTTCGGCTCGCTCGGCGCCACCGGGCACGGCCACGGCAGCGACCGGGCCGTGCTGCTCGGGCTGGCCGGCGAGGCCCCGGAGACCGTCGACACCGACACGGTCGACGCGCGGATCACCCGGATCCGCGCCGAGCGCCGGTTGAGCCTGCTCGACGCACACGAGATCGACTTCGACCCGGACCGCGACCTGGTGCTGCACCGGCGCCGGTCGCTGCCGTACCACCCCAACGGGATGACCTTCGCCGCGTACGACGACAGGGGCGCGGAGCTGCGGGTACGGACGTACTACTCGGTCGGCGGCGGGTTCGTGGTGGACGAGGCGGCGGCCGGGGCGGACCGGATCAAGCCGGACGCCACGCGGGTGCGGCACCCGTTCCTCACCGGCGCGCAACTGCTCGACGTGACCACGTCGACGGGGTTGTCGATCAGCGAGGTGATGCTCGCCAACGAGCTCTCCTGGCGCAGCGAGGGCGAGGTGCGCGCCGGCCTGCTGGAGATCTGGCGGGTGATGCGGGAGTGCGTCGAGCGCGGCTGCTCGCGCGACGGGGTGCTGCCCGGCGGCCTGAAGGTGCGCCGCCGCGCGGCCGAGCTGCGCCGCAGCCTGGAGACGGAGTCCGACCCCGCCGACCCGCTGCGGGCGATGGACTGGGTGACCCTCTTCGCCCTGGCCGTCAACGAGGAGAACGCGGCCGGCGGCCGGGTGGTCACCGCGCCGACCAACGGGGCGGCCGGGATCATCCCGGCGGTGCTGCACTACTACACCCGGTTCTCCCCGGGCGCCTCCGAGGAGGGGGTGGTCCGGTTCCTGCTGGCGGCGGGCGCGATCGGCGTGCTGTTCAAGGAGAACGCCTCGATCTCCGGCGCGGAGGTGGGCTGTCAGGGCGAGGTGGGCTCGGCCTGCTCGATGGCCGCCGCCGGGCTGGCCGAGGCGCTGGGCGGCACCCCCGAGCAGGTGGAGAACGCCGCCGAGATCGGCATGGAGCACAACCTCGGGCTGACCTGCGACCCGGTCGGGGGTCTGGTGCAGATCCCCTGCATCGAGCGGAACGCGGTGGCTAGCATCAAGGCGATCACGGCCGCCCGGCTGGCGCTGCGCGGCGACGGGGTGCACCACGTCTCGCTGGACAAGGTCATCAAGACCATGCGCGAGACCGGCGCGGACATGAAGGTCAAATACAAGGAGACGGCGCGCGGCGGACTGGCCGTCAACGTGATCGAGTGCTGAGGGAGCGTTCGTTCACCGACTGCTAACCTGTCGAGCGTTCGGTGAGGCGGGAGGCGGCGGTGACCTCTGGCGTCGCGGCGTTGTGGTCGCACCGCACCTCGCTGCGCATCCTCGTCAGGCGCGACCTCGCCGTGAAGTACCAGCAGTCCGTGCTCGGGTACCTCTGGTCGCTGATCGAGCCCCTCGGCATGGGGGCGATCTACTGGTTCGTCTTCGGGGTCCTCTACTCCCGGGACACCAACCGCCACCTCGGTGACGCGGCCGACTCGTACCCGCTGTTCCTGCTCACCGGGATCTTCGCCTGGATGTGGACCAGTTCGGCGCTGAGCGAGGCGACCAACGCGCTGACCGGCCAGGCCCGGCTGATCACGACCATGAACGTGCCGCGGCAGGTCTTCCCGATCGGCCGGGTCACCGGCCGCTTCGCCGAGTACGCCGCCGGCCTGCCGATCCTGCTCGCCGTCGCCGTCTGGTACGCCGCGTCCGGCCGGGTCGAGCTGGGCTGGTCGCTGCTGGCCCTGCCGCTCGCGGTGGCGGTGCAGGCCGTCCTGCTGGTCGGGCTGGCGCTGCTGCTCTCGGCGGTCAACGTGCTGATGCGCGACGTCGAGCGCTTCATGCGGCTGGTCATCCGGGTGCTCTTCTACGCCACCCCGATCATCTATCCGCTGAGCCTCGTGCGGGACGCCGACCTGCCGGGCTGGCTGAAGGTCGCCTACGAGCTGAACCCGCTGGTCGGCATCTTCCAGCTGCACCACGCGGTCTGGTACCCGGACGAGTTCCCCGACGCCCGGCTGCTCGCCACCGCCGTCGGCGTCAGCCTGCTGGTGCTGGCCGCCGGCTGGTGGTCGTTCCGCCGGCTCGAACCCGCCGTGCTCAAGGAACTGTAGGGATGGCCGACCCGATCATCGCGGCGGAGGGGCTCGGCATCCGGTTCGTCCGCAACCGGCGGCGGCAGCTGCGGCTGCGGGAGCTGTTCATCCACCGGGGGCGGCGCGGCGCGGACGACGGCCGGTTCTGGCCGCTGCGGGACGTGTCGTTCTCGGTCCGGGCCGGGGAGACCGTCGGTGTGGTGGGCCGCAACGGCACCGGCAAGAGCACCCTGCTGCGGCTGATCGCCGGCGTGCTCATCCCCGACGAGGGCCGGATCCGGGTGCGCGGGGACGTCGCGCCGCTGCTGGAGCTCTCCGCCGGGTTCTCCAACGACCTGACCGGGCGGGAGAACCTCTACCTGGTCGGCGGCCTGCACGGGCTCCCCGCGGGCTACCTGCGGCGGCACTTCGACGACATCGTCTCGTTCGCCGGTGAGCAGGTGGAACGGGCCATCGACACGTCGGTGCGGCACTACTCGTCCGGCATGAAGGTCCGGCTCGGCTTCGCCATCATCTCGCACCTGCCGCACCCGATCCTGCTCATGGACGAGGTGACCGCGGTCGGGGACGAGGAGTTCCGCAAGAAGTGTTATGCGACGATCGACCGTCTGCTCGGGGAGGGGCGCACTCTGGTGCTGGTGTCACACAACGAAAAGGACCTGACCCGGTTCTGCCGTCGGGGGCTCTACCTCGACGGGGGCCGGCTGAGCGTCGACGGCACGATCGCCGAGGCGCTCCACGCGTACCAGGCCGCGGTTCCGCGGTGACGCTCGCGATCGTGCTCGCCGCCGACGCCCCGGCCGCGAGCCTGCCGACCCGCTCGGGCGAACCCCTCGCCGACCGGCTGGCCGACCAGCTCCGTCGCGCCGGGGCGGACGAGGTGCGCCACGCCGCCGACCTGGACGAGCTGGCCGCTCTCGTCGACGCGGCCACTCACCCGGTGCTCGTCACCGGCGCCGACCTGGTCGCGCACACCGCCGTCCTGCGGCACCTGGCCACCAGCCCCGTCGGGCCGACGGTCGCGCTGGTGCTCACCGACCCGCCCGGCGACGGCCGCACGGCCGTGCGCGAGGAGCGCGGCCAGGTGGTCGAGGCCGGGCCGCCCGAGGCGCTGGACGGCGGGGCCACCGGCGTCTTCGGCGGCGCGCTGCGGGTCGGCGTCGACCACCTGCCCGCGCTCGCCGCCGCCGCGCGCGCGGCCACCGCCGGGGTGGTGCCCGCGGGCGCCCCGTCGGCCGCCGCGCCGCCGGTGGCCGGGCCCGCCGTGGACCGGCTCTTCGCGGGCCTCACCGGGCTCGGCACGCTGACCTTCGCCCAGCGCGTACGCCTGCTCGTCGCGCACCGGGTGGGCGACCCGGCGGGGCTGGCCGCCGCGGAGGCGGCCGTGGCCGCCGTCGACGAGGACCGGGCCGAGCTGAGGCTCTCGGTCAAGGAGCGGGACGACTTCTTCACCACCTTCTTCGTCAGCACCTGGTCGCCGTACGTGACGAAGGCGTCGGCGAAGCTCGGGCTCGGCCCCACGGCCGTCACGATGATCTCGGTGGCGTTCGCGGTGGCCGCCGCCGTGCTCTTCGGCACGGGCGGCCGGCTGGCGCTGGTCGCCGGGGCGGTGCTGCTCTACCTCGGCTTCGTGCTGGACTGCGTGGACGGCCAGCTCGCCCGCTACACCCGGCACTTCAGCGCCTGGGGCGGCTGGCTGGACACCATGGCCGACCGGGCGAAGGAGTACGTGGTCTACGCGGGCCTCGGCTACGGGGCCACCCAGGCCGGTTTCCGGTACGGCTGGGCGCTGGCGATCGCCGCGATCACCCTGCAGACCGTCCGGCACATGACCGACACCTGGTACGGCGTGCTGCACGACGAGGCGGCCCGCCGGCCGAAGGCGGTCGGCACCGCCGGCGGCGGCATCGGCGACAAGCTGAACGCCGCCTCCAACCGGGTGCAGGCCGACACGGGCTCGCTGTCGTACTGGCTGAAGCGGACGGTGGTCTTCCCGATCGGGGAGCGGTGGGCGCTGATCGCGATCACCGTGGCGCTGTTCGGCCCGCTGGTCAGCCTGTACGCGGTGCTCGGCTGGGGGGTGCTGGCCTTCGCGTACACCGGGGCGCTGCGCACGCTGCGGGCCCGCTGGATGCGGGTGCCGGTGCTGGACACGGTCGACGCCAGCCTGCACCGCGACGACGGGCCGCTGGCCGCCCGGTTCCCGGTGGCCCGCCGGCCGGGGCCGCTGACGCTGGCGGTCCTGGCCGCGCTGCCGGCGGCGATCATGCTGCTCGTCGCGCTGCGCGGGGGCGACGCCGCCCCGCCGCCCCGGTGGACGCTGCTGCTCGCCCTGGCGGGGCTGCTGCTCGCCGGCGGCGGGGCGCGAGCGAGGCACGACGGGCCGCTGGACTGGCTGGTCCCGGCGGCGCTGCGGGCGGGCGAGTACCTCTTCGCCATCGCGGTCGGGGTGGTCGGCGACGTGCCGGCGTGGCTGATCTTCGGGTACGTCTTCGTGCTGACCCTGCACCACTACGACCTGACGGCGCGGCTGGAGAAGCGGCAGTCCGCCCCGCCGCTGCACGGCGGCACGCTGGGCTGGGAGGGTCGGTCGGTCCTGCTGGCCGTGGCGGCGATCGTCGGTTTTGCGGGTATCGGGATGGCTACACTCGGTACGTACCTTCTCGTGGTTTTCGTGGGGAGTGTCGCCCTCGCCTGGGTCGTCCTGCCCGCCCGCGCCGCGCGGGCGTCGGCGGGCCTGGTCGGTGCGGGAGGTCGCTCGCCGGGCTGACGACAGGGGCCGGCCGATGACACTGATCAGCTTCGTCGTGCCGGCCTACCGGGTGCAGGGCTACCTGCGCGAATGCCTGGACTCCATCCTCGGCCAGCCGGTCGCCGACATCGAGGTGATCGGCGTCGACGACTGCTCGCCGGACGACAGCGGCGAGATCCTCGCCGAGTACGCGGCCCGCGACCGGCGGATGCACGCCGTCCGGCTGCCGGAGAACGTCGGGCTCGGTCCGGCCCGCAACGTCGGGCTGGACCGGGCCGTCGGGGAGTACGTCTGGTTCGTCGACGGCGACGACTGGCTCGCCCCGGAGTGCCTCGCCGAGGTGGTCGAGCGCCTCCGCGCGACCCGCCCCGACGTGCTTCTGGTCGACCACGTCCGGACCCACTGGAACAACGCCGCCAGCCGCAGCGCGATGGCGGAGGTGTTCCCGGAGCCGCCCGGCGAGGACACCTTCCGGCTGCGGGACCGGCCCGAGACGCTGCGGCTGCTGCACACCGCCTGGAACCGGCTGGTCCGCCGGCAGTTCCTGCTCGATGAGGGGCTGCGCTTCGCCCCCGGCTGGTACGAGGACGTCTCGTTCAGCTACCCGGTGCTGATGGCCGCCGAGCGGATCGGCGTGCTGGACCGGGTCTGCGTCAACTACCGGCAGCGCCGGACCGGGGCGATCACCAGGACCAGGGGCGAACGGCACTTCGAGGTCTTCCACCAGTGGCACCGGGTGTTCCGGCTGATGGACGCCTGGGGGCCGGCGGTCGACGACCTGCGCCCCGCGCTGTTCGAGCGGATGATCTGGCACTACCTGACCGTGCTCGGCAACGGGGAACGGCTCGACCCCGAGCTGCGGCCGGCCTTCTTCGCCCAGATCACCGCCGACCACGCGCGCTGGCTGCCGGCCGGCGGCTACCCGGCGCCGGGGGGCGCCGAGGGGCTCAAGCACCGGCTGGTGGCCGCCGGCCGCTGGCGTACGTTCAGCGCGCTGCGGGCCGCCTACCGGGCGCGGGACGTGGCCCGGCGTGCCGCGCGGAGCACGAAGCGGCGGGTCGCGCCTCCGGCCCGGCTGGCCGCGCGGCTGGCCCGGGACACCCTGCTGCGGGAGTACTACCGGGCCGAGTTGCGCCGGCCGGTCGACCCGACGCTGGCCGTCTACGCGGCCTACTGGTACCGCGGGTACTCGGACAACCCGGCGGCCGTCTTCGAGGCGGCCCGGCGGCTGGCGCCGCAGATCCGCGGCGTGTGGATCGTCCGGCGGGACCGGGTGCACACCGTGCCGGAGGGCGTCGCGTACGTGGTCGCCGGCACGCCCGCGTACTACCGGGCGTTGGCCCGGGCGCGGTGGCTGGTCAACAACGTCAACTTCCCGGACTTCGTGCGCAAGCGGCCGGGCACGGTGCACGTGCAGACCCACCACGGCACGCCGGTGAAGGTGATGGGCCTGGACCAGCAGCGGTACCCGATCGGCGCGGTCGGCATGGACTTCGCCGGGCTGCTGCGCCGGGTGGACCGGTGGGACTACAGCATCAGCGCGAACAGCTTCTCCAGCCAGATGTGGGAGCGCGCGTACCCGGCCGCGTACACCACGCTGGAGGTCGGCTACCCGCGCAACGACCGGCTGGTCACCGCGACCGCCGAGGAGGTGGCCCGGCTGCGCGCCGGGTTCGGCCTCGGGCCCGGTGAACAGGTCGTCCTGTACGCCCCGACGCACCGCGAGCACCTGCCCGGCTACCGGCCGCCGTTCGACCCGGAGCGGCTGCTCGACGTGCTCGGCCCGGCCGGCCGGCTGCTGGTGCGCAGCCACTACTTCCACGACCGGGACCGCCGCGCCCGGCGCCCGGCGGACCGGGACCGGGTACGCGACGTCAGCGGCCACCCGCGCGTCGAGGACCTCTACCTCGTGGCGGACGTGCTGGTCACGGACTACTCCTCGGCGATGTTCGACTACGCCGTGCTGGACCGGCCGATCGTCGTCTACGCGCCCGACTGGGAGGCGTACCGGCTGGCCCGCGGCGTCTACTTCGACGTGACCGCGGAGCCGCCGGGCGCGGTGGCGACCAGCTTCGCCGACCTGCTGGACCTGTTCCGCGCCGGCGGGGTCGACTCCGAGGCGGCGCGCAAGGCCCGGCAGCGGTTCCGGGCCCGGTTCTGCGCGCTCGACGACGGCCACGCCGCCGAGCGGGTGGTCCGTCGGGTCTTCCTCGGCGAGGAGTCCGCGGACGGCCGGCCGGCGCGCGGAGTCGGCATGCGGACCCCGCAGCGGCGGGCGGAAGGAAGTATCCCCTGACGGAGGGCCTCGTCCCGCCGGGTGGGCGTCACAGGGCCGTCACAAGCCGAACATGGAACGTTTACCCGATGTGCGAACCGGATGATCCTCGTCACAGTCATTCGGGGTTCGGCCGACGAGCTGGGGGGAGGGCACGGTGACAACCGTCGCGCTCAAGGATGTCACGAAGGTGTTCAGGGACGGCACCCTCGCCGTCGACAGCGTCAATCTCGACGTCAACGACGGCGAGTTCATGGTGCTGCTCGGCCCGTCGGGCTGTGGCAAGTCGACGGTGCTGCGGATGGTCGCCGGGCTGGAGGACCCGACGTCGGGCGCGGTGATGCTCGACGGCGAGCTGGCCAACGACCTGCCGCCGCGCGACCGGAAGATCGCCATGGTCTTCCAGGACTTCGCGCTCTACCCGCACATGACCGTCGGCGACAACATCGCCTTCCCGCTCAAGCTGGCCGGGTTGGAGCCCGAGCCGCGGGGCGAGCGGGTCACCGACGTGGCCAGCGCGCTCGGCATCGGCGACGTGCTCGGCCGCAAGCCCAGCCAGCTCTCCGGCGGGCAGCGCCAGCGGGTCGCGATGGGCCGGGCGATCGTGCGCCGCCCGGGCCTGTTCCTGATGGACGAGCCGCTGTCGAACCTCGACAGCGGGCTCCGGGCCGAGCTGCGCGCGGAGATCTCCGGCCTGACCCGGGAGCTGGGCGTCACCACCATCTACGTCACCCACGACCAGGCCGAGGCGCTGACCATGGCCGACCGGGTCGCGATCATGCGCAAGGGCGTCCTCCAGGACGTCGGCACCCCCACCCAGGTCTACGGCCGCCCGGCCACCCTCTACGTGGCCGCGTTCCTCGGCAGCCCGCGGATGAACCTGCTGGAGGCCTCGGTCTACGTCCACCTGGACCGCTACGTCACCCTCACCCTCGGCGACCAGTCGCTCTACCTGCCGTGGGACGACATCCGCAGCCGGGCGGTCGCGCACTACCACGGGGAGCGGATCGTGGTCGGGATGCGGGCCGAGGCGCTCACCCCGGTCGCGCCGGACACCCAGGGCGCGGTGTTGCACGGCCGGATCCGCTACCTGGAGCACCACGGGCACGAGTCGCTCGCCTTCCTCGACATCGGGGCCACCGCCATCGTGGTGGACGAGATGGGCGCCCGCGTCGACGCGCCCACCGGCCAGCGCGGCCTGCGCCGCTTCGGGCAGGTCATGCAGCGGCTGACCGGACGCGCCGTCGAGGAGGAGGCCGCCCCGGCCGCCGCCAACCGCACGAGCGTGCTCAACGACCCGGGCCGGCACCACCGGCGCCCCGCCGAGCTCGCGGTCCGGCTCGCGCCGTACCCGGGGGTCGCCGCCGGCCACCCCCTGGCCATCTCCGTGCGCATGGACGCGCTGCACTTCTTCGACGAGCGCGGCGACCGCATCGACGTGGGCTGGCGCTGACGGGGGCGGCCTTGCCGGCGAAGTTACCGACTAGTAACGTCGGGGCCATGACCATCGACTCGCGCCAGGTGGCGGCCGGCATCCTGGAGGCCGTGCCGTTCGCCCGCACGCTCGGCATCGAATTCGTCGAAGTGGCCCCCGAGGCGGAGGGCGGGGTGCGGGTGACCGTCCGGCTGCCCGACTCGCCGGCCACCCACAACCACGTCGGCGGCCCGCACGCCGGGGCCATGTTCACCCTCGGTGAGACCGCCTCCGGCGCGGTCGTGCTGGCCGCGTTCGCGCCGCTGCTCGACCGGGCCACGCCGCTGGCGGTGCGGGCCGAGATCGCGTACCGGAAGCTGGCGATGGGTCCGGTGCGGGCCACCGCGCGGCTCGGCCGACCGGTCGCCGATGTGGTCGCGGAGCTGGAGTCCGGCAGCCGGCCGGAGTTCCCGGTGCGGGTGGAGATCGCCACCGAGGAGGGCAAGCCGACCGGTGAGCTGACCGTGGTCTGGACGCTGCGCCCGAACTGAGCCGCGCGGCAAGCGGGCCGAAAGCGGTTTGCGGGCGCGGAGGTCTGGATAGATTCGTACCGTGTTGGGCCTGCCTGCTCACGTGACCGCCTGTCTCTTCGATCTGGACGGTGTGCTGACGCAGACCGCCCGGGTGCACAACGCCGCCTGGACCGAGACGTTCGACGGCTTCCTGCGCCGACGCGCCGCCGCCACCGGCGAGGAGTTCCGCCCCTTCGACCCGGGGCCGGACTACAACCGCTACGTCGACGGCCGGCCGCGCGCGGACGGGGTGCGCACCTTCCTCGCCTCCCGGGGCATCGTGCTGCCCGAGGGGTCGCCCGACGACCCGCCGGACACGGCCACCGTCAACGGCGTCGGCAACAGCAAGAACGCGCTGCTACTGGAGCGGCTGCGCACCCACGGCGTGGACGTCTACCCCGGCTCCGTCGCCTACCTGGAGGCGGCGGTCGCCGCCGGCCTGCGCCGGGCGGTCGTCACGGCCAGCGCGAACGGCCGGGAGGTGGTCGCCGCCGCCGGGCTGGAACCGTTGCTGGAGGGCCGGGTGGACGGGCTCGTCGCCCGCGCCGAGGGGCTGCGCGGCAAGCCGCACCCGGACACCTTCCTGGCCGGCGCGAGGCTGCTCGGGGTCGACCCGCGCAACGCCGCCGTCTTCGAGGACGCCCTCGCCGGGGTCGCCGCCGGGCGGGCCGGCGGATTCGGGTACGTGGTGGGCGTCGACCGGGTCGGCCAGGCCGCCGAGCTGCGCGCCCACGGTGCCGACGTCGTGGTCACCGACCTCGCCGACCTGCTCGACTCCGGGCGGCACGCGTGATCCGGGAACGCGCCTATCCGGTCGAGCCGTGGCACGTCCGGGAGACGCGGCTGGACATGGACGTCCTGGCCCAGTCCGAGTCGGTCTTCGCCCTCTCCAACGGGCACGTCGGGCTGCGCGGCAACCTGGACGAGGGGGAGCCGCACGGCCTGCCCGGCACGTACCTCAACTCCTTCTACGAGCTGCGCCCGCTGCCGTACGCGGAGGCCGGCTTCGGGTTCCCCGAGTCCGGCCAGACGGTCGTCAACGTGACCAACGGCAAGCTGATCCGGCTGCTGGTCGACGACGAGCCGCTCGACGTCCGCTACGGCGAACTCCTCGCCCACGAACGGGTCCTCGACCTGCGCGCCGGCACCCTGTACCGGGAGCTGCACTGGCGCTCCCCGGCCGGCCGCGAGGTCAGGGTCCGCAGCACCCGGCTGGTCTCGTTCACCCAGCGCGCCGTCGCCGCGATCAACTACGAGGTGACGGCGGTGGACGTCCCGCTGCGGCTGATCCTCCAGTCGGAGCTGGTGGCGAACGAGGCGCTGCCCCCGCAGAGCCGGGACCCGCGGGTCGCGGCTGTGCTGGAGTCGCCGTTGCAGGCCGAGGAGGAACTCACCACCCGCGACGGCGGGCTGCTGATCCACCGGACCAAGCTCTCCGGGCTGCGGGTCGCCGCCGCGATGGAGCACGAGGTGTACGCCCCGGCGCGGAAGACCATCGAGTCCGAGGGGTACGAGGACTGGGTGCGTACCACGATCGGCTGCGTGCTCCAGCCCGGCGAGACGCTGCGTGTGGTCAAGTACCTCGGCTACGGCTGGTCGAGCCGCCGGTCCCTGCCGGCGATGCGCGACCAGGTCGAGGCGGCCCTGACGGGGGCGCGGCTGGACGGCTGGGACGGGCTCCGCCGCGAGCAGCGCGAGTACCTCGACGAGTTCTGGGACGCCGCCGACGTGGTGGTGGAGGGCGACCCGGAGATCCAGCAGGCCGTCCGGTTCGGCATGTTCCACGTCCTCCAGGCGGGCTCCCGGGCGGAGCGGCGGCCCATCGCCGCGAAGGGCCTGACCGGCCCGGGGTACGACGGGCACGCGTTCTGGGACACGGAGATGTTCGTCCTGCCGGTGCTCACCTACACCCACCCCGCCGCCGTGCGGGACGCGCTGCACTGGCGGCACGGCACCCTGGCCGCCGCGCACGAGCGGGCCAGGACGCTCAACCTGGAGGGCGCGGCGTTCCCCTGGCGCACGATCGAGGGACCGGAGTCGTCGGGGTACTGGCCGGCGGGCACTGCGGCCTTCCACATCGCGGCCGGCGTCGCCGACGCGCTGCGGCGCTACGTGCAGGTCACCCAGGACACCGAGCTGGAACGGGAGATCGGGCTGGAGCTGCTGGTGGAGACCGCCCGGCTGTGGCGGTCGCTGGGCCACCACGACCGGCACGGCCAGTTCCACATCGACGGGGTCACCGGCCCCGACGAGTACACGGCGGTGAAGAACGACAACATCTACACCAACCTGATGGCGCAGCGGAACCTGATCAGCGCGGCCGACGCGGTGATGCGCTACCGCGACGAGGCGTTCCGCCTCGGCGTGACCGACGAGGAGGCGGCGGCCTGGCGGGACGCGGCGGCGTCCATGCACGTCCCGTACGACGAGGAGATCGACGTCCACGAGCAGGTCGAGGGCTTCACCCGGCTCCAGGAGTGGGACTTCGCGCACACGCCGCCGGAGAAGTACCCGCTGCTGCTGCACTACCCGTACTTCGACCTCTACCGCAAGCAGGTCGTCAAGCAGGCGGACCTGGTCCTGGCCATGCACTGGCGGGGCGACGCGTTCACGCCGGAGCAGAAGCTGCGCAACTTCCTCTACTACGAGCGGCGCACGGTGCGCGACTCCTCGCTGTCGGCGTGCACCCAGTCGGTGCTGGCGGCCGAGGTGGGTCACCCGGAGCTGGCGCACCTCTACCTGCGCGAGGCCGCGCTGATGGACCTGCACGACCTCAACGAGAACACCCGCGACGGCGTGCACATGGCCTCGCTCGCCGGCGCGTGGATCGCCCTGGTGGCCGGGTTCGGCGGGCTGCGCGACCACGACGGCAACCTCTCCTTCGCGCCCCGGCTGTCCAGCCGGCTCGAGCGGCTGGAGTTCTCGCTCCAGTGGCGCGGGATGCGGCTGCGGGTCGACGTCCGGCCGCACGAGACCACGTACGCGCTGCGCCACGGCGACCCGGGCGACGTGCTGGAGCTGCGTCACCACGGCGAGTCGGTCGAGGTCACCCGCCGGGAGCCGGTGACGATGCCGATCCCCCCGGCGGAGGTGTCCGGGCCGGCCCCGGAGCAGGCCGCGGGACGCGCTCCGCTGCTCCGCCTGCCGGAGAACGAGCCGTGACCTGCCGCCGGCCCGCCTGTGTCGCGGCGGGCCGGCGGCGTCGCTCAGCCAGGACCACCCCGTGACGGGCGGCCGGCGGTGCGGCCCGGAGCGGCCTGTCCCCGCGCGGGGCGGCTGACGGTGCCGCCCGGCTCGTCCCGCCCTGCGCGGGCCGGACCGGTTCGAGCCGTTCCCCGTGCGGTGGGGCTGGCGGTGCCGGTCAGAGCGGCCTGCCCTGCGACGGGCGGCCCGCCGCGTCGCGGGGCGCCATCGCCCGCGGGTCGTCGGCCGTGCGCGCCTGGGCCGCGTCGTCCGCCCAGTCCCGGCCGCGTTCGGTGTCCTGTTCCCGCCGGTCCCGGTCGGTGGTCTGCTGCCGGGTCTCCCGCTGCTGCTGCGCCATGGCGATCCTCGCGATCCGTCGGGGGCGCGGTTGCGCCGGTACGGTCTGCGGTCACCCGCCGCCTACCCGGGCCCCCCGGCGACAAACGCCGGTGCGCCGGGGCCGCTTGTCGGCGCCGGGGACGGGTATGCGGCCGGGAAGCGGGGGACGACCGAGGACGTACGGAGGCGAGATGGACGCGCGCAGCAGTGCGGTGACGATCCCGGCGGGGGACGCCGAACTCCCGGCCGACCTGCTGGTCCCGGCGGAACCGGCCGGCGTGGTGCTCTTCGCGCACGGCAGCGGCAGTTCCCGGCACAGCCCGCGCAACACGGCCGTGGCGCACGTGCTCAACCGCAGCGCCCTCGGCACCGTGCTGGTCGACCTGCTGACGCCCGCCGAGGACCGGGTGGATGCCCGGACCGCCGAGCTGCGCTTCGACATCCCCCTGCTCGCCGGTCGGCTCGCCGCGGTCGTGGACTGGCTGGCGGCGGAGCGGCCCTTCGGCGCGGTGCCGATCGGGCTGTTCGGGGCCAGCACCGGGGCCGCCGCCGCCCTGGTGGCGGCGGCGACCCGACCGGACCTCGTCGGCGCGGTGGTCTCCCGGGGCGGCCGTCCCGACCTGGCCGGCCCGGCCCTCGGTCAGGTGCGCGCGCCCACTCTGCTGCTGGTCGGCGGCCTGGACGAGCAGGTGATCACGCTCAACGAGCAGGCGCAGGAGGCGCTGCCGGAGACGGCCGAGCTGACGGTGATCCCGGGGGCGACCCACCTCTTCGAGGAGCCCGGCACCCTGGAACAGGTCGCCCACTGCGCCGCCGACTGGTTCACCACCCACCTCCCCACCCCCCACTGACGACCGCCTCCGCCCTTCCCGCCCCGGCCCCTCCACCTGGTAGCGCGGGCGGGTTCAGGCGGGGTTCGGTGGTGGGGGCGTGGTCGTCGGGTGCTGGCGGTGCTGCTGGATGGTGTCGACGACCCGCCAGACGACGGCGGTGATCGGCACCGAGACGAAGGCCCCGGCGATGCCGGCGATCAGGGTGCCGGCGGTCACCGCCACCAGGATCACCGCCGGGTGCAGGCGCACCTGACGCTTCATGATCAGCGGCTCCAGCAGGTTGCCCTCGATCTGCTGCACGGCGATCACGGCGGCCAGGACGAGCAGCGCGGTCACCGGCCCCTTCGCCGCGAGCGCGACCAGCACCGCCACGGCGCCGGCGACGGTCGCCCCGATGATCGGGATGAAGCCGCCGAAGAAGGTGATGAGCGCGAGCGGGAAGGCCAGCGGCACCCGGAGCACCACCAGCGCCAGGCCGATGCCGATCGCGTCGATCGCGGCGATCATCATCGTGCCCCGGCTGTACGCGCCGAGCGTGCGCCAACCGGCCCTGCCCGCCTCGGCGGTCACCGCCCGGTTCGGCCCGGTCGTCCGGGACAGCGTCCAGTGCCACATGGACCGACCGTCCTTGAGCAGGAAGAACAGCAGCACGAGCGCGAGCAGCGCCGAGCCGACCACCTCCGCGGCCGTCCTGGCGCCGGAGACCGGGTCGACGGAGCCCTGCCCGACCCCCTGGCGGGCCTGGTCGAGCAGCCGGTCGAGCTGTTGGTCGCTGACCGGCAGCGTCGAGGTCACGAACTCGCGGGTCCGTCGCAGGCCCTGCCCCAGCTCCTGGCTCAACTCGCTGAACTGGCCCGCGGTGAGGCTCCACACCAGCGCGCCGACGCCGAACAGCAGGCCGAGCAGCAGCAGCACGGTGAGCAGGGCGGCCAGTGCGGCGGGCAGCCGGAGCCGGCGCAGCGCGAGCTGCACCGGGTCGAGCAGCGCGGTGAGGAAGACGGTGGCGGCCAGCGCGATGGCCAGCGGCGCGAGCAGCACGGCGATCTTTCCCAGCAGGTACAGCCCGGCGACGATCACCACCAGGCAGGCGCTCCACACCACCGCCGAGCGGACCAGCCAGGGAAGCGCGGCCCAGGTCTGTCGTGGGCCCGTGTCCCGGCCCGTCGTCCCCTCGGGCGTACGCCCGGCATCGTCTGCGACCACGTCGGCCCTCCTCGATCTCCGGCGAGTCGGTACCCGGCCGGCGTCCCTCCGACACCCGCGTCCCCTTTCACGCTAGATGGGCGGCCGACGCGTCGGAGGGCCACCGACCGTTTCCCGATCGCCCTCCGGCCGCCTCTCCGTCGCGTTTGCGCCCCCGACCTCAGGGAAGGCAGAGATCGGACCCGGATTCGAGGAGGACCCCGATGAGTGACTTCATGGACAAGGCCAAGGACTTCGCCGACAAGCACGACAAGCAGGTCGACCAGGGCCTGGAGAAGGGCGGCGACATGGCCGACCAGCGCACGGGCGGCAAGTACGACGAGCAGATCGACAAGGGCGTCGACCAGGCCCAGACGCGCACCGGCGAGGGCGACCAGGTCCGCTGAGCCCGTCGTGCCGTCCCGGGTCGCCGCGCGGTCGGTGGCCCGGGACGTTCGCTTCCTGACGGATCGACGCGTATCGCTAGCCAAGGATCGACCGCTCTCGCTACTATCCGCAGTCGGAACATGGCTCAACGTGGAGTCGTCCCCGACCGGACCGGTGCCCACCCCTTGGGGCACCGTGACGAGAGGAAGTCATCCGGTGACCGAGGCCCCCGAGACGACCGGCCCCCAGCGCTATCCGTTCAGCGACCCCGACCGGCTCAACCTCGACCCGCGCTACGCCCGGCTGCGCCGGGACGAACCGCTCACCCGGATCCGGATGCCCTACGGCGAGCCGGCCTGGCTCGCCACCCGCCACGCCGACGTCCGGACCGTGCTCGGCGACCCGCGGTTCAGCCGGGCCGCCTCGGTGGGCCGGGACGAGCCCCGCAACACGCCGCGGCAGCAGGAGGGCGGGATCCTGTCGATGGATCCGCCGGAGCACACCCGGCTGCGTCGGCTGGTGGCGAAGGCGTTCACCGCCCGGCGGGTGGAGCAGCTGCGACCCCGGACCAGGGAGGTGGCCCACGAGTTGGTCGACGGCATGCTCGCCGCCGGCCCGCCGGCCGACCTGGTGGCGCACCTGGCGACCCCGCTGCCGATCCGGGTCATCTGCGACCTGCTCGGAGTCCCGGTGACCGACCAGGACCGTTTCCACACCTGGTCCGAGGCGATCGTGTCGACCACCTCGCTGAGCCCGGAACAGGCCCAGGAGTACATCGACAACCTGTTCGCGTACATGGGCGAGCTGATCGCGCGGCGGCGCGAGCAACCCACCGACGACCTGCTCGGCGCGATGGTCCGGGCCCGGGACGCCGACGACCGGCTCGCGGAGGACGAGGTCGTGCGGCTGGCCGCCGGGCTGCTCGCGGCCGGGCACGAGACGACCGTGACCCAGATCCCCAACTTCGTGTACGCCCTGCTCACCCACCCCGACGAGTGGGCCCGGCTGCGGGCGCGGCCGCACCTGGTGCCGGCGGCCGTCGAGGAGCTGATGCGGTTCGTGCCGCTCGGCGCGTCCTCGGCCTTCGCCCGCTACGCCACCGAGGACGTCGAGCTCGGCGGCGTGCTGGTGCGGGCCGGCGAGCCGGTGGTGGTCTCGATCCCCTCGGCCAACCGGGACGAGGCGGTCTTTGCCGAGGCGGAACGACTCGACCTGACCCGGCAGGTGAACCCCCACCTGGGTTTCGGGCACGGGGTGCACCACTGCGTCGGCGCGCAGCTCGCCCGGATGGAGCTCCAGGTCGTCCTGGAGACGCTGATCGCCCGCACGCCCGACCTGCGGTTGGCCGTGCCGGAATCCGAGCTGACCTGGAAGAGCGGCCTGCTGGTCCGGGGGCTCGTCGCCATGCCGGTGAGTTGGTGAAGGGATGAGTGGGATGGACGAGCAGTGGCGGGTGCACGTGGATCCGACCCGGTGCATCGGGTCCGGGATCTGCGCGGGCACCGCGCCGGAGCACTTCGTGCTGGTGGGCGGGTTGGCCCGGCCGCTCGCCGAGCGGGTGGCGCCGGACGACGCGCTCATGGACGCCGCGGACTCCTGCCCGATGGAGGCGGTCATCGTCTCCGAGGCGGACGGCCTGCGCCGGATCGCGCCGGAGCCCTGAGCCGGCCCGGCAACCGGAGACCCCTCGGCAGGCGCCGCGCGGGCCGGCGAGGGCCGCCCGAGGCGGCAAGGGCCGCGCGCCGGCCGGTGGGTACGCCGGTGGCCACGCCCCGGGCCGGGCGTGGCCACCGTGGGTAGGGGCGGGTCAGCGCTGCTTCTCGCCCAGCTCCGCCATCGACGTGGCGCGTCCGCTCAGCGCGTCCCGCATCCGGTCCACCAGGCCGGCACCGGGGTTGAGCAGCCGGTTCGCCGGCGGTCGGTCAGGCGCGGCCGGGTGCGGTCGGGTCGGGGCGGTCTTCTTGGTCGCCTCCACCTTTCCGGCCAGCTCGACCATCTCCTCGTGGGCGACCGCGGCGCGCAGGCGGGGGAAGAGGTCCGATTCCTCGTCCTTGACGTGGTGCCGGATCGTGCTGGTCAGGTGCGCCAGCAGCTCGTCGAAGCGCGGGTCGGACGGGTCGAGCGACTCCAGCTCCTTCATGGTCCGCTCGGCGTCGGCGTGCTCGGAGATCTCGTGCTCGGCGATCTGGTTGCCGTCGGGCAACGCCTTGCGGGCGGTCGGATAGACGTGCATCTCCTCGGCGACGGCGTGGCGGACCAGCTCGGCGATCACCACGTCGGCCAGCTGTCGGCGGTGCTCGGGGGTGCCCTGCCGGCTCTCCAACTGCACGAAGAGTGACTCGACCTCACGGTGGTCGGCGGTCAGGACGTCCACCACGTCCTGCCCGGCGGTGTCTTGTGGGTTGGTCATGTCTGCCCCTTACCGGTTGCGGAACGGTCGGCTGTGGGCCTGGTACCCGAGAACCGGCGACCGAACCCACCGCGCCGCCGATCGACGCGGCTCACCGTCGCGCCGGTCGCCGCCCCACCTCGGGTCGGAGAGGACGCGCGAGGGCCGGCCCCCGCGTGGGGGCCGGCCCTCGTCGAGTCGGATCAGGACGAGTAACCGCGCTCGGCGATCCAGTTGGCGACCTTCTCCAGGGTCATCCAGTACTCGCCCTCGGGGGCGGCCGGGTCGGCGATCCGGATCAGGTCGCCGCCGTCCCGGTAGCCCACCAGGGTCAGGTAGTGCCCACCCTCGTACGAGTGCGGGTTGCCGACGGTGTCGACCGCGGTGCCCTTGACGTTCGCCACCACCGGCCGGCCCTCGTCCAGGGCCGCGACGACGTCGGACCGCAGCCGGTCGACCTGCTCCGGCTTGGCCACCGAATCCGGGATCTCGGTGGTCCGGTACCCGCGCCCGGTCAGCTCGTTGAGCACCCGGGTGGTGTCCAGGGCCGAATCGGTGCCGGCCTCGGTGGTGCCCAGCTTCTTGGCGACCTCGTCCTGGGAGAGCGCCTTGCCCAGCGCCGACAGGGCGATCCGGGTCGCGGCCGGGCCGCAGTAGTAGAAGTTGGGCTGCGCCTGGTACTGGATGCCCACCGTGCGCTCGGCGCGGCCGTTCTTGTCGGCGCGGCCGTCCTTGTCGGTGTGCAGCGAACCGACCGGGGTGGTCGCCGGCGGCGCCGCCTGGGCGGCCACCGCCGGACCCGCGAGGCATCCGCCGGCCACCAGCAGGCCGGCGACGGTAAGGCCACTCTTCTGGACGATCGAATTCATGGTCGGGCTCCAATCGGGGGTCGGCGCCTCCGGGGGACCGGGGGCGCGCAGCACCGGGGAAAGGCGCTCGGCTCGGGACTCGACAGGCCCGGAGCGGTCGGCCCACGGGCGTGTTCAGCGATGCAACGGCCCTGCTCCGACGGGCATTCCGGGCCCTGAGCCGGGGCGTACCGGCCGCACGTCGAGGTTCAACCGGGCCACGGCCGGCAGGATTCCGGCGTACGGATGCCCCACGTCACACGCCGCCCGCGGTGCCGTCCGTGCCGGGCCGGCCCGCCGGCCCACCGCCGGGGGTGCGGCGGGACGGACCGGTCGACGGTGCCCGGGGGGCGTGCCACGGGACGAACCGGTCAGCCGGTCACAGGCTGCCCAGCAGGCGGGTAACCGCGATCTCGATGACCACCCGGTCCGGATTCGGGCGGGGCGTCCGGTAGCGCTCGGCGTACCGCCGCTCGGCCTCGGCGACGGCCGGCCGGTCGGAGCGCACGACGGCCCGTCCCTCGATGGTCAGCCAGCGTCGCCCGTCGACGTGGCACACGGCCACGGGGGCGCCCCCGGGGCCGGCGGCGGCGACGTGCCGCGCCTTGCGGGACGCCCCGCCGGTGATCACCCGGGCCAGGCCGGTCGACGCGTCGAAGGTGACCCCCACCGGTACGACGTGCGGGGTGCCGTCCGCGCGCAGGGTGGTCAACGTGGCCAAGGTGCCGTTCCCGGCAGAACGCCACGACCCGCTCGTCGTGGGCCGTCAACCGATGGTCGCCGGGCATGTCCGTCCCCTGTCTCGCGGTGCGGCGCCGATCACGGCACGCGGCGGTGGGCCCGGTCGGGGTCGGCCGGCGCGGCCGGTGCGCCGGGCAGCGGTGCGCTCGCGGCGCGGCGCTGCCGGACCAGCCGGCCGAGGTAGAGCAGCGCGCCCGTCAGCACCGCCATGTCGTCCAGGTAGATGGGGTCGGGAAGCAGGTCGATCGGCAGGACGGTGTAGAGCAGCGCGCCGTAGAAGGCGACCTTGCCGTTCACCCCGAGCGTGCCGAGCAGCCGGCGGGTGCGGATCACGCGGACGGCCAGCACCACCGCGCCGACCAACGTGGCGACCGCCACGACGCCGACGACGACCCACGCCTCCCTGGACACACCGTCACGCTAGCCCAGCGGGACCGGTTTCGCCCGGCCCCGCCGGTCAGTACGCGGCAACCGCCGCCCGGCCCCGGGCCACCGCCGGCACCTCGCGGCCAGTCACCGTCGGGAACTCCCGGGTCTGCTCCGCCGCCGCGGCGCCCTCGATCAGCGGCAGCAGCGACTGCGACTCCTCGGGGCGGCGGTTGACCGCGGCGAACGCCTCGTCCCGCAGGCTGCGCGCCGCCTCGGCGGCGGTCTCGGCGGCCCGCCACGCGGCCTGCTCCCGCTCCCGGGCCGCCCGCTGCCGGGCGAGCAGGTTGTCCCGTACCGCCCGACGCAGCACCAGTTCCTGCTCGACCGGGTGCAGTCGGGGGTCCCAGCCGTTGCGGTGCGCGAAGACGTCGCTGAGCTGCTCGACCGACAGCTCCTTCCGCCAGTACGCGTCGAGGGCGGCCCGGTGCAGGAAGCGCTCGCGCTCGGCGTACTCGGCGGGCGTCCGGACGGTACGCGGAAGGGGCATCGCCTCGGCGACCGCCAGCCGGTGGACGTCCGCCTCGGCGGCCTCGTACGCCTGCCAGGCCGCCTCCACCTCCTCCTGCGCGGCCAGCCACTCGGCCCGCAACCGGGCGGCGGTGGCGGCGGCCCGTTCCGCGGCGACCGAGACCTCCCCGGCGTACCGGGACCGTTCGCGCGCCTCCTCGACCCGTTCCAGCTCGCTCGGCATCGCCGCGCGCCGGATCCGGGAACCGGCGTCGAACCGGAGGCGGCCGGGCCGCAGCAGCAGGCCGGCCACGGCGACGGCGACGACGCCGAGCAGGCTCAGCCAGATCACGGCGGCCCGGGGCACGTCCAACAGGACGGAGGAGAACACATTTTGCATGGTCAGCACCTCGCGGTCGATCGAGGGAAATCGACAGGGTCTGTGCCCGGCGTACGGGCGGGTGGGCATCGTGGGCGCGCGTGCGGGGCGTACCGCGGCGGTGGCCGCTCCGGCGGCGGGCCGACGGGTGGACGCCGGTGACGTGGCGACCGGAGCACGGGGCCGGGGCGGACGGAACCGCGTCGCGCGACGGCGGCCCGTCGCGCCGGCGCCCTGGGGTGCGAGACCGGTGGCCGACGGTCAGGCAGCGGGCGGACCGCGTCGGGCGGGGACGCCCCGGCCGGGATCGCGGGCGGGGCCGTCCGGACGGGCGACCGGAACGGCGGAGGTGTCGGCCCGTCGGGCCGCCGGCGGGGCGGCGGAGCCGCTGACCTGCTCGGCCACGGGCTCCCGGCGCGGCAGCGGCTGCGCGACCCGGGCGCTCGCGACGGCCGGAAGGGAGGCGGTGACGGCGGCCGGACCGGCGGCGGACGGCATCGGGGCCGGGGCGGCGGTCGCGCCGCCGAGGCCCACGGCGAGCACCAGCGCGGCGACCGCCAGTCGGGTCAGCTCGCGCAGCGAGCGCAGCGTGACCGACCAGAACGGGTCGACGGACGCTACGGACGGCACCCGTCCAACCTATCGCCCGCGCCCGGGTCGTGCAGCGCGGCGACGGCCCGGGATCGGGTGACCGCCGCCACGATGTCCGAAGTGGATCACAGCGGGTGCGAGCGCGTCCGTCGGGAACGACGCCGGACGTGCGACGGCCCACCCGGTGGTACGCCCGCCGGGTGGGCCGTCGTCGTGCGGGTGTGCGTCAGGCGTCGGTGCCGAGCACGGGTGGAGCGGCAGCCGCGCCGTCCCCCCAGACCATGTCGTCCTCCGTCAGCCAGGTCAGCCGGCCGTCGGCGGTGTCGTCGTCGTGCACTCCGTGGCCGCCGCCCAGGACGCCGGGGCGGTTCGCCCCGCCGGCCGCGCCGCGTGCGCCGCCGGCACGTCCCGTCCCGCTGGCCGCGCGGTCACCGGCGGTGCCCTGTCGTGCCCCGTCCCGGGCGTTGTCGAAGCGCCGGCCCATCCCGGTCGCGGACCGGTTGTCCGCCACCGGAGTGCCGCCCGCGGTCCGGACCGTCGAGGTCGGCGCGTTGCCGCTCGCGGCGAGGGCTCCGGTGCCGAACACGCCACCCGTCGGGCCGCCCTGCGGGCCGAACTGGAGGCCCGTGCCGGCCGAGGCCGTCGAGGTGCCGCCCAATCCGGCGGGACCCGTCGTGGCGGTCGTGCCGGTCAGCAGCGTGGCGCCGGCGAGGGAGGTGCCGGCCGCGACGCCGCCGGGAGTGCCGACGACCGTGCCGCCGGTTCCGCCGCCGCCCGGGTGCCCGCCGCCGACGGCGCCCGGGATGACCGTCCCGGTTCCGCCGCCGCCCGGTCCGGAACTCGGCCGGTCGGGGGCGGCGACGGTGGCGCC
>NZ_JBFABB010000086.1:0-30971 GCF_040640035.1 Micromonospora sp. NPDC023633
TCCGTTGTTGGCGCGACGGGCCCGCGTGGCGTGTGCGGTGCGTGCGGCGCGACCGGGGCGGGCGGGGTGGTGAAGTGGCGGGCGGCCCGCGGGGCGACGAGGCCGGTCAGGGCGCCGAGCAGCGCCACGCCTGCCAGCAGCCCGGTCGACACGGGGCGGACGCTACCGGCGCGACGGCTCCGGCGCGGTCCCCCGGGCGGGACGTCGCGGTCTCTCGGTGCTCACCACGAGGGCCACCCCGGCCACGATGACCGCGCCGCCGAGCAGCACCTGCGCGGTGATCGACTCGGCGGCGAACAGCGCGCCGAGCGCCACCGCCACCACCGGATTGACGTAGGCGTACGTGGAGACCAGCGAGATCGGCGCGTGGTGCAGCAGCCAGACGTACGCGGTGAAGGCGACCAGCGAGCCGGCCACCATCAGGTACGCGAGCGCGAGCCACGAGCGGGTGGTCACCGCGCCCGGGTCGAACCCGCGCAGCTCGCCGCGGGCCACCGCGAGGACGGCCAGCGCCGCCGCCCCGGCGAACATCTCGTAGACGGTGGCGACGAACGGATCGGCGGGCATCCGGATCCGGCCGGAGAGGAAGGAGCCGATCGACCAGCAGGTGGCCGCCACGACCACGGTCAGCGCCCCGGTGAGCGGCACGGCGCCCGCCCCGCCGGTCGGCAGCACCAGCAGCACCAGGCCGACGAAGCCCGACGTCACCCCGGCCAGCGTCCACGACCGGGGTCGGTCGCCGGTGACCGTACGCAGCAGCACCACCAGCAGCGGAACGGTCGCCACCAGCAGCGCGGCGATCCCGGAGGGCACCGCGACCCCCGCCGGACCGGACTCGGCGAGCACCACCAGCCCGTTGCCGCACGTCAGCAGGAGCACGCCGACCAGCGCGGCCGAGCCGAGCTGCCGCCGGTCGACCCGCAGCGCGCCCCGTCCCCGCCGCACCCGCAGCACGATCGCCAGCACCAGGGCGGCGACGGCGAACCGGGCGGCCGCCGAGCCGAGCGGCGGCATGGACTCCACCGCGATCCGGATGCCCAGGTAGGTGGAGCCCCAGAGGACGTAGACCAGCAGCAGGGCGGTCCAGATCAGGGCCGGCGTGGCGGCAGCCGTACGGCCCGTACCGGCGTCCGGGCCGGTCCGGGTGCCCGCGTCGGCGGGCGGCGGTGCACTCGGTGGAGGTGGGCTCATCGGTGGACACGCTACGGTGGCGTGGGCGTCGGCGTCCCTCGTTGGTGGCCGGCCTCTCACCACTCGCGCGGGAGGCGTGCATGGCGAACTACGGAGCACCGGGTCGAGGGGACCCGGACCCGTGGCAGGGGCGGCGCCCCGAGGAGTCGTACGGTCCGTCGGCCGGGCCCCCCGGGCGGGGCGGCTGGGAGGACCCGTACGGCTCGACCCCACCGGAGTACGGCGCGCAGCCGTACGCCACCCGGGACGGCGGCACCCCCGTCCCCTCCCCGTACGCGGGAAGTCCCGCCCCGCCGCCGCGGCGTCGGCGCGGGCGGGCGGCCCCGCTGGTCGCGGTGCTGGCCACGGCGGCGTTGCTCGCCCTGGCCGGCGGGGCCGCGGCGCTCCACCTGCTCGACCAGGGCGACGAGACGCCCGTCGCCACGCCGAGCGAGCCCGCGCCCGCGGCGAAGACCGACCCGCCGGCCACACCCGCGAGCGCGACGGTCGCCGCGCCGAGCACACCCGCCCCCGAGTCCTCGGCCGACCCGCGCTTCGTCAAGGCCGGTCAGTGCGTCCGCAACGACGGGCCGGCCGGCGGCAAGCCCAAGCTGCTGATCAGCGACTGCGCCCCGCAGACGTACGAGGTGCTGCGCCGGATCGACGGGGCGACCAGCGGCGAGAAGGACGCCGCGGCGAAGTGCGCCAAGGTTGACGGCTACACCAACTGGTACTTCTTCGACAGCGAGCTGGACACCCTCGACTTCGTGCTCTGCCTGAAGCAGCGCTGAGCCACCGCACCCCTGAGGAAGAGATGACGACCTACGGATCACCCGCACAGCCGGACGACCCCTACCAGCGCCCGCCCGGCACCCCGGGCGGCCCGCCACCCATCGACCCGACACTGCCGGAGTGGGGGCAGCCGCCGGCCGCCCCGCAGTGGGGCCAGCAGCAGCCCGGGGGTGAACCGCAGTGGGGCCAGCCGCCGTACGGGGGTGAACCGCCGGCCGCCCCGCAGTGGGGTCAGCCGGACCCGGCGTGGAACCAGCCCGCGCAGCCGCCGACCCCGGAACCGGGCTACCCCCCGCCTCCCACCTCCGGGGCCGGCTACCCGCCGCCGACCTCCGGGGCGGGTTATCCGCCGCCGACCTCCGGGGCCGGGTACCCGCCCCCGCCCGGGGTCCAGCCGCCGGCGGACCAGGGGGGCTACCCGCCGGCCGGGCCGTATCCGCCGGCCGGGCCGGCGCCCGCGCCCGGCAACCAGTGGGGCGCCCCGCAGCCGGTGCCCGGCGGGTACGGGATGCCGCCGGCCGCCCCGCCGGCGAAGAAGAGCGGTGGCAAGGTCGCGCTGGTCATCGGCCTGGTGGTGGTGCTCCTGCTCTGCCCGTGCCTGGGTCTCGCCGGCTGGGCGTTCTGGCAGGCCGGCGAGGACGAGGACCCGATCGCGACCCCGACGATGAGCGCTCCCGCCGACCCGACGGGCCAGCCGACGGGCCAGCCGACGGACGAGCCGACGGACGAACCCAGCGCGGCGCCGACCACCGCCAAGCCGAGCCCCAGCCGGAAGGAGTTCGCGAAGGGCGACTGCGTGGTCAACGACGGGACGGCCACGGACGCCGAGCTGCGGAAGGTGCCCTGCGGCCCCAACACGTACGAGGTGCTGCTGCGGATCCCGGGCACGGCGGACGGCGACCGGTGCAAGACCCGGGCCCCGGAGGCGACCGCCAACTACGTGCACGACAACTCGCTGGACTTCCTCGACTACGTGCTCTGCCTGAAGAAGCGCTGAATTACCAAAACTAGGGCTGTCTAGCGTCCACGCTAGACAGCCCTAGTTTTGTGTCGAGACGATCCCGGTGACCCGACACGCCGGTTGCCCCATCTACGGATGTCTAGTCCCGCAGCTAGACGGCCCGATACTGTGCGATGCGTGGATCCGGTCCGCAACCCGTACGCCCCGGGCGCCGGCCAGCGTCCCCCCGAGCTCGCCGGGCGGGGGCGCGAGCTGGACGTCTTCGACGTCGTGCTGGAGCGCATCGCGCGGGGCCGGCCGGAACGCAGCCTGATGCTCACCGGCCTGCGCGGGGTCGGCAAGACGGTGCTGCTCAACACCCTCCGCTCCCAGGCGATCAACCACCTCTGGGGCAGCGGCAAGATCGAGGCCCGGCCGGACCAGTCGCTGCGCCGCCCGATCGCCGCCGCGCTGCACATGGCCGTTCGGGAGCTGGCGCCCCGGCACCGCGCCCCCGACCGGATCGACGCCTTCCTCGGCGTGCTCAAGGCGTTCGCCCAGCGGACCGCGCCGACCGGTCGCGGCACCACCGCGCCGAAGCTGCGCGACCGGTGGCAGCCCGGCATCGACGTGCCCGCCGCCAGTGGCCGCGCCGACTCCGGCGACATCGAGATCGACCTGGTCGAGCTGCTCACCGACGCCGCGGCGGTGGCCGCCGACGTCGGCACCGGCATCGCGGTCTTCATCGACGAGATGCAGGACCTCGGCCCGGAGGACGTCTCCGCGCTCTGCGCCGCCTGCCACGAGCTGTCCCAGCTCGGCGCGCCGCTGATCGTGGTCGGCGCCGGGCTGCCGCACCTGCCGGCCGTGCTCAGCGCGGCCAAGTCGTACTCCGAGCGGCTCTTCCGCTACCAGCGCATCGACCGGCTCGACCGGCTCGCCGCCGACCAGGCGCTCTGCGCGCCGGCCGAGCGCGAGGAGGTGGAGTACGAGCAGAAGGCCCTCGACCTGCTCTACGAGAAGTCCGGCGGCTACCCGTACTTCGTCCAGGCCTACGGGAAGGCGACCTGGGACCATGCGCCCCGCTCGCCGATCACCGCCGCCGACGTGCGGGTCGCCGCGCCCGAGGCCGAGGCCGAGCTGGCCGTGGGCTTCTTCGGCTCCCGCTTCGAACGGGCCACCCCGGCCGAGCGCGAGTACATGCGGGCCATGGCGACGCTGTCCCTGGTGGAGGGCGAGGTCGACGGCGGGGGCCGCGACGACATGGACGCCGCCGTGCCGACGGCGGAGATCGCCCGGGCCCTGGGGCGCAAGCCGGCCAGCCTCTCCCCGGCCCGGGACGCGCTGATCAAGAAGGGCCTGATCTACTCCGGCGAGCGCGGCACGGTCGCCTTCACCGTCCCCCACTTCGGCCGCTACCTGCGTACCCAACCGGCCTGACCGGTCGGGGCGATCGACGCGGCGCGCCGCCACGCCCGACCCGGCGCGGGGCGTCAGACCTTCGCGGGCGTCAGACCTTCGCGGGCGTCAGACCTTGGACCAGGGCGGCGGGAACAGCACCTCGCCGCGCGGCGGCGGGCCCTCGCCGCTCGTGGCCGGCGGCAGCACCAGCGCCTGCCAGGGGTCGCCGAGGCCCGACCAGGGGCTGGTGAGGCCCATCCGGTCGGCCCGGCCGAAGCCGAACCGGTGGTAGTAGGCAGGGTCGCCGAGCACCACCACCAGCCGCTCGCCCAGCTCGGTGGCCGCCTCGATGGCCGCCTGCACCACCGCCGTGCCGAGCCCGAGCCGCCGCCGGTGCGGCGCGACCGCCACCGGGCCGAGCGCCAGCGCCGGCGCGGTGTGGTCGTCGGACTTCACCCGGACCCGGGTGAGCAGGGCGTAGCCGACGACCTCGCCGCCGTACTCGGCGACCATCGCCAGCTCCGGCACCCAGGCGTCGGTGTCGCGCAACTCCTCGACCAGCCGCACCTCGGGCGGCGTGGACACGTCGGGACGGGCGAACGCGGCGGCCAGCACCCGCCGGACCGCACCGGTGTCGGCCGGGTCCTCGGGTCGCAACCGCAGCGTCGTCACGCGGGGCACGTTACCCCTCACAGCCGGTCCATCAGCGACGGTCGCTCGAATCGGCGTGGCGCGACGTCCACGCCGACCGATCCGGATCGGCGGTTGCGGGGGTAGTCGGGCCGGCGACGGGGTATGACTGACCCATGAAACCCGTACGCTCCCTCGCCCGCGCCATGTTGAGCGGCATCTTCGTGGTCAGCGGGTTCCACAACCTCCGGAACCCCGGGCGGCTGGTCGCGGCCGCGAAACCCGTGACGGACCGGGTGACCCCGCTGCTGGAGAGGGCCGATCCCCGCATCCCCACGGACACCGAGACGCTGATCCGGGTCAACGCGGCGGTGCAGGTCGGTGCCGGGCTGATGCTCGCCAGGGGCCGGTTCGCCCGGCCGGCGGCGCTGGTCCTCGCCGGCACGCTGGTCCCGGTGACCCTCGCCGGGCATCCCTTCTGGAACAACGACGACCCGGCGGCGCGGAACAACAACCAGATCCACTTCCTGAAGAACCTCGGCCTCCTGGGCGGGCTGCTGCTCGCCGCCGCGGACACCGGCGGCGAGCCCGGGCTGCGGTGGCGGGCCGGTCACCGGATCGGCCACTCCCGACGTTCCGTGCAGCGAGCCGTCCGTACCGCCCGCAGGGAGGCCCGGATCGCCGTACGATCAGCAGCGACGGCCCGACGACTACCTGGCTGACCTGCGTCGACACCTCCTCCCGGCCGGCCCCTCACCTGCCAACACCGCGAATCACCTGAACCACCCGACAGGCGTTAACGCGGTGGAAATGTCAAAAACATGTGTGGGATCGGACACGGTCGCATAACGCGGGAGGCATTAACGTGAGGCGCCGTTCTAGGCTCCGTGCAGGACCTGGACGGGTAGGACGAGCTTGGTACGGGGGTGGCCACGCCATGCCGGCGACCGTCGGAAGACGGGTGGACCGCCTCGCCCCAGTCCGTCGCGTAACGCGTGGGATCGATCGTAGGACAGTCGTACGGACCGGCATCGTGGCCGCCGTCGCCTATGCCGCATGGCTCGCCATCGGCGCTTTCGGGCGGCCGTACAACTTCTTCGACATGAAGATCTACCACGGCGCGGTGGTGTGGTGGGCGAGCGGTCACGAGCTCTACGAGTTCATCGCACCCGGCACCACCCTGGGCTTCACCTACCCGCCGTTCGGCGGTCTGGTGATGCTGCCGATGGCGCACCTGCCGGTCGGGATGGCCGGGATGGTCAACGCGCTCGCCAGCATCGCCGCCCTGGCCATCGTGCTGGCCGGGCTGCTCCGCCCGATCGTCGACCGGCTCGGCTGGCCCCTCTGGTTCACCGTGGGGATCGCGACGCCGCTGGCGGTCGCCGTCGAGCCGGCCCGGGAGACCCTCGGCTACGGCCAGGTGAACCTGCTCCTCTTCGCACTGATCATGGCCGATCTGATCGGCCTGCGCTGGCGGTCCCGCCGGGGCACCCACCTCGCCCCGACCGACGGCCCGCTGCTGCGCTTCGTCTACAGCGGCGCCTGGGCCGGCGTGGGCATCGGGCTGGCCACCGCGGTCAAGCTGACCCCCGCGCTGTTCATCGCCTATCTGATGATCACGCGGCAGTGGCGCGCCGCGGCCACCGCGATCGGCACGGTGATCGCCGTGACCGTCGGTTCCTTCGCGATCGTCGGCACGGAGTCCCGGGCCTACTTCGGCGGCGTGCTCTGGCAGACCGAGCGCGTCGGGGCCGCCGACATGACGCCCAACCAGTCGCTGGCGGGGCTGCTGGCCCGGCTGTACGACTCGATCGAGACGCCCGGCCTGCTCTGGCTGTCGTTCTCGGTGCTGATGCTGGCGGTCGGCCTCTCCCGGGCCGTCAACGCCCGCGCCGACGGCGACGAGCTGACCGCGTTCACGCTGGTCGGCCTCACCGCCAACGTGATCAGCCCGATCTCCTGGACGCACCACCTGGTCTGGGTGATCCCGGCGATCGTCGTGCTGGCCGACGCCGCCGTACGCCGGCGGGACGCCAGTCGCGGGCTGGCCCAGCGGGCCGGCCAGGGGGCGTACGGCGGGCCGCCGGGGGTGACCGGGCTGCGCTCGCCGATCTGGTACCCGACGCTGACCGGGCTCCGGCACGGCGCCGCCGCGATCGGGCTCTACCTGCTCTTCCTGATCTCCCCGATCTGGCCGTACGAGCACCAGCTCCCCGAGGTGTCCCACTACCAGGACGGCCTCTTCGGCGCCCTGATGGAGAACTCGCTGGCGTTGGCCCTGATCCTGCTGGTCGCCGCGCTGCCGTGGCGCCCGGGCGCCGAGCCGGCCTTCTACGCCGACCGGTTCGGCCGCCAGGCCACGCCGAGCCTGCGCCGCTGACGGGGGTGGGCCGCCCCTCAGGGGCAGTTCACCCACTCCTCGGTGCCGTCGGCGAAGACCTGCCGCTTCCAGATCGGCAGCCGCGCCTTGACCTCGTCGACCAGCCGGGCGCAGGCCGCGAACGCGGCGGCCCGGTGGGCGGTGCTGACGGCCGCCACCAGGGCCGCGTCGCCGATGGCGAGCGGGCCGACCCGGTGCGACACCGCGACCGCGTACACGTCCGGGTCGGCGGCGATCTCGGCCGCCACCTCGCGCAGGATCCGCTCGGCGCTCGGGTGGCCCTCGTACTCCAGGCTGGTCACCGCGCGGCCGTGGTCGTGGTCGCGGACCACCCCCTGGAACGAGACCACCGCGCCGGCCCGGCGGTCCGCGACCGCCGCCTCGTGCGCGGCGAGGTCGAGCGGCCGGTCGGTGACCTCGCCGAACGTCGTGGCCGGCGCGGTCACCACGCACGCTCCCCGGGCAGCAGCGGCAGCGGCACCACCGGCACCCGGTCCCCCGGCTCGCCGGAGGTGCCGGGGCGGATGACGGCGAACCCGTCGGCGCCGGCCAGCCCGCGCAGCATCGCCGAGCCGACGTGCCGGACCGGGTGCGCGGTGCCGGCGGTCCGGTCCAACCGGACCAACGCCAGATGGGTGTACGCGCCCCGGCCGCGCACCGGCTCGGCGAGCGTGACGTGCGGCAGCACCGGCATCGGGCGACCCGCCAGGCCGGCCAGCAGCGGGGCGACCAGCGAGACCAGGGCGACGATGGCGGACTGCGGGTTGCCGGGCAGTCCGGCGACGAACCGGACCCGGCCGTCGGCGTCGGCCAGCCGGGCCAGCAGCATCGGGAACCCGGGCCGCACCGCCACCGTGTTGACCACGTAGTCGGCGCCGAGCGCCTCCAGCGCGGGATGCAGGTGGTCGACCGGCCCGTGCATCGTGCCGCCGGTGGTGCACACGAGGTCGGCGGTGGTCAGCGCGGCGCGCAGCGCCGCCACGTGCGCGGGGAGCGTGTCCGCCACCGGTCCCACCACGTCCGAGGGGCGGACCAGGCAGCCGTACCGGCGCAGCCAGGCCGGTACCGCCGGCCCGAGCGCGTCCCGCACCCGGCCGGCGCCGGGCGGACCGGCGGTCAGCAGCTCGTCGCCGAAGACCAGCAGCGCGGCGCGGGGCTGCCGCCGCACCAGCAGGCTGTCGTGCCCGCAGGAGGCGGCCAGGCCGATCAGCGCCGGGTCCACCGGGGTGCCGGCGGGAACCAGTTCCTCCCCGGCGTACGCCTCCTCGCCCGGCTCGCGCCACTCCGGCGCCGGCCGCGGCGTGCCGTCGACCAGCCCCTCCGGCGTACGACGGGACTCCTCCACCCGCAGCACGGCCGTGGTGCCCTCCGGCACCATCGCGCCGGTCGCGATCTCGACGGTCGTCCCGTCGTCGGTCAGCGGGGCCGGGGTGCCGCCCGCCAGCACCCGCCCGACCGGCCGCCACGGCCCGGTGCCGCGCACGGCCCAGCCGTCGACGCTGGAGGTGGGGAAGGCGGGCAGGTCCGTACGGGTGGTCAGCGGCTCGGCGAGGGTGTGTCCGTCGATCTCGGCGAGCGGCCGGCTGACGGCCGGGAGCGCGGCGGCCAGGCCGACGGCGTACACCCGGGACCGGGCCTCCTCCCAGCCGGCCGGCGGGGGCGCGGTGACCGGCTCGGCGGCCGGTGCGGTTTCCGTGCTCACCGGCCGAGCCTAACGGTGCGCCACCCCGGTCGCGGTCAGTGGTCGCCGCCGCGGAGCTGGTCGACGGCGTGGGTGAGGATCGGCCCGAGCACGGCGAGGCCGTCCCTCGCCCCGCCGGTCGATCCGGGCAGGTTGACCACCAGCATCCGGCCGACGACGCCGGCGAGCCCCCGGGAGAGCGCGGCGGCGGGAACCTTGTCGCGGCTGTGCGCCCGGATCGCCTCCGCGATGCCGGGAATCTCGTGGTCGAGCAGCGCCCGGGTCACCTCGGGGGTGCGGTCGGAGGGGTTGATCCCCGTGCCGCCGCTGGTCAGCACGACGTCGATCCCGTCGGCCAGGGCGACCCGCAGCGCCTCGCCCACGGGCTCGCCGTCGGGCACCACCACCGGCCCGTCCACCTCGCAGCCCAGGTCGCGCAGGCCGGCCACGAGCAGGGGACCGCTGGTGTCCGCGTACACCCCCGCCGCCGCCCGGTTGGACGCCACCACCACCCGCGCCCGGATCACGGCCGCTCCTCCGGGCGGACCCACAGGCCGGTCTTGCCGCCCTCCTTGCGCAGCACCCGCACCGCGTCGACGCTGGCCGCCGGGTCGACCGCCTTGACCATGTCGACCAGCGCCAGCCCGGCGACGGCCACCGCCGTCAGCGCCTCCATCTCCACGCCGGTGCGGTCCGCCGTCCGCGCGGTGGCGGTGATCTCGACGGTGTCGTCGGTGAGCGTCAGGTCGACCGTGACGCCGTGCAGGGCGATGGGGTGGCAGAGCGGGATCAGGTCGGGGGTGCGTTTCGCGCCCATGATGCCGGCGAGACGGCCGACCGCCAGCGCGTCGCCCTTGGGCAGCCCGTCGCGGCGCAGCAGCTCGACGACCTCGGGCGTGGTGCGGAGCCGGCCGGCGGCGACGGCCAGGCGGCCGGTGACCGCCTTCGCGGAGACGTCGACCATGCGGGCCGCGCCCGCCGTGTCGACGTGGGTGAGCTGCGCGGGATCGGTCACGGTCGCGAGCCTATCTTCCGGTACGAGAGGGAGGGACCACCGGCGCGGACACGCCTGTCGCGAATTGGCCGGGACGGGGAACGCGTTCCCGGCGCGTTGTCCGACGACCGTTTCCACCCCGCTTCCTTGCGCCGGCCCGATAGCCGTCCTTCGCAGTGACGCGGTGGAGCCCGGGATGCCGCCAGGAACGGATGTGGTGTCATTGCCTCTCCGGCGCGACGGGAAACGATCATCGCCATCGGGAGAATTGCCCGGGCTGCCTGTCAGTCAGGATCGGGCAGCAACGGGCATCGTACGGAGTGCAACTTGCCTCGGTCATCGCGTGACGTGGCGAGGGCGAACCTGCGCCCCGTTGTCGCTGACAAAGCTGCCGGGCGGACGGAGCGTACCGGCACGGAAGCGGCCGTCCCGACCATCCAACGTGCCCGGGAGGCGCCTCACGCACCCGGTGCCGGAGCTGCCGACCGTTGCAAACTGCACCGCCGTGTCCGATGCCGTCAGCCCCTCCACCAGTTCATTATCTAGCGTTAACCGGAGGTGGATAGAAACTCAGCGGTGAGTTCCCGGACAGAAGCAGAAAGTCACGCCACGAGGCACGGTTCTCATCCATTGCCCATAGTCACATTTATCCCTCCATAATTGGCCGAACCGCACTTAGGCTGTCGACGTCGCGGACCACAGCCGCGCAAGGCAAGGGCCATGGCGAATGGGGGAGGGATAGCGATGTCGGCACACGAGTGGCAGTGACGATTGTGGTCGACGAGTGACCGTAGGTAGCCTTGGCCTGCGCCCATCAGAGGCGGGTGACAGTCGGGGATGCGGTGACACGACCGAGCGCGGGCAAGACGGAGGCCGAGCGGCGCCTGGCGCTGCACGTCGGCCTCGTCTGCATTGCGGCGATCGCGGCGACGTTCGTTTCCGTACGCGGACTGGTGCTACTGGGTCTGTCCGGCCAGGATCTCGCGGTTTCACTCGCCCTGATCCTCATGGCTGCCCTCGGCGTGACGATCAAGTGGCGGATCCGGATCCGGGCAACCGTCCACGCCATCTCCTGGAGCGAAACGGCGATCATCCTGAGCCTGGCGGTGGCGCCGACGCCCCTGGTCATCCTGACCACCGGGGTCGGGGTGGCGATCGCCCTGCTGATCATCCGTCTGCCGCCGCTGAAGGCCGCCTTCGGAATTGCCAAGAGCATGCTGCTGGCGGCGGGTGCGGGAGCAACCCTGCACGCCCTCGGATGGTCACCGACGCTCGCCGACCTCTGGCCGGCCCTCGGCCCGATCGGGATCGCCTACGCCGTCACGGTGGTCCTCGACGAACTGCTGACCCTCCCGGTCATCGCACTCGCCACCGGCACCCGGCTCGGGCAACTCTTCCGCGAGGACCTCGGGCTGCGCGTGACGAGCGCGCTGGCGCGCTTCGTCCTCATCGTCACCACGCTGTTCATCCTCCATGCGGATCCCCGGCTCCTGCTGGCGGTGCCGCCCCTCGTACTCAGCCTCCACCTGCTCTACTCCAACCGGGTCAAGGCCCGCACCGAGCAGCAGGCGTGGCAGCGGCTGGCCCGCACCACCGACGCGCTCAACGTGGTCGACCTCGACAAGGTCCTCACCACGGCGGTCACCCAGGCCGCCGAGCTGTTCTCCGCCGACGAGGTGGAGATCGAGCTGCGCGACGGCGGCCGGACCGTCCGCGGTGGCGCGGTCGCCATCACGTACGACGGGCCGGCCGGCGAGCCAACCTCGGTGGACGGCACCGTCGTCCCCGCCGCGCTGGAGGGGCACGACCGGACGGTCGACGTGGGCGTGCTGCGGCTGCGGTTCCGCGGGCCCGTGCAGCTCTCCGAGCGGGAGCAGTACACGATGCGCACCTTCGCCTCGGCCCTGTGCACGGCCGTGCGCAACGCCCAGGCGTACGCCGAGCTGGCCCGGGTCGCCGACGAGCACGCGTACGCCGCCACCCACGACGCGCTGACCGGGCTGGCCAACCGCCGCCAGCTGCTCGACCGGGGCAGCGAACACCTCGGCACCCGGCACGCCGACGGAGTGACCGCGCTGGTGCTGATCGACCTCAATCACTTCAAGGAGGTCAACGACACCCTCGGGCACGCCGCCGGGGACCAGGTCCTGGTGCAGGTCGCCGAGCGGCTGCGCGACGCCGCCCAGGACGGCGACCTGGTGGCTCGGCTCGGCGGCGACGAGTTCGCCGTACTCCTGCGGGGTCTGCCGGCCCCGGCGGTGGCCGCGCACCGCGCGGAGACCCTGCTCGCCGCGCTGCACGAGCCGTTCGACCTGGACGGTATGCGGATCAGCGTCGAGGCCAGCGGCGGAATCGCCGCCGCGCCCGCCACCGGGGGCATGCCGGAGCTGCTGCGCCGCGCGGACGTGGCGATGTACCAGGCGAAACGGGCCGGCCAGCGGACCTCGACGTACGCCCCGACCCGGGACACCGCCGACCTCGGCCGGCTCACCCTCGGCGGCGAGCTGCCGCGCGCCGTCGCCGACCACGAGTTCACCGTCAACTTCCAGCCCATCGTCGACCTCGGCACCGGCCGGGTCACCGGCGCGGAGGCCCTCGCCCGCTGGCACCACCCCACCCACGGAATGATCGACCCGCTGCGCTTCCTGGAGGCGGTGGAACGCTCGGGCCTGCTCCCCGCCTTCGCCGAGGCGATCCTCGACCAGGCGCTGATCGCGGCGGGCAGCTGGCGGGACGCCGGCTTCGACGTGCCGGTGGCCGTCAACGTGTCGCCGCGCAGCCTGCTCGACGCCCGCTTCCCGGGCTCCGTGCTGGCCCGGCTACGGGCCCACGACCTGCCCCCCGACCGGCTGGTGCTGGAGCTGACCGAGACGCTCACGCTCAGCCAGCTCGACGTGGTCGACCGCGTGCTCAGCCGGCTGCGGGACGAGGGGGTCCGGCTGGCGCTCGACGACTTCGGCACCGGCTACTCCTCCCTGTCGCTGCTCTCCCGCATCCCCGTGCACGAGCTGAAGATCGACCGCAGCTTCGTGACCGCCATGGAGAGCTCCGCCGAGGCCGCCGCCGTCATCCGCTCCACCCTCGACCTGGGCCGCAGCCTCGGCCTCGACGTGGTGGCCGAGGGCGTGGAGAGCGAGCCGCAGCGCCGGGCCCTCTGGGAGCTGGGCTGCACGGCGGGCCAGGGGCACCTCTTCGCCCGCCCGATGCCCGCCGGCACGCTCCTCGCGGCGTTCCGGCGCGGATCCGGGGGCAGCCCCGGCACGCTCGCGCCTCCGCTGCACGACGCTGGAGCCGTGATCCGGCTCGCCCCGGGCCGCCGGCAGGGCGGGCGCGGCCGCACCGACCGCCACCTGCCCGCCTGACGCGACGACGCGCACCTGCTGCCAGACTGGCCCGCGTGACCGCCGCCCCGACCGCCCGCCGCCGTGGCTGGCAGCCCCTCGACTCCGCCGCTGGCGGCCTCGCCCTCGACCTCGGCCTGTACGCCGCGTCGGCGGCGTTCGCCGGGATCACCGCCGCCACGTCCACCCTGCTCCCGCACCGGGCCTGGGGCGCCGTCGCCGCCGTCGGATACCTCCTCGCCGCCCTCGCGGCGACCGGCCAGCTCCTGCTGCGCCGGCGCGACCCCGGATCGCCGCTGGCCGGGCTGCCGGCCCGCTGGACGGTCACCGGGTTCGCCTGGTGCACCACCGCCCTGCTCCCGCTGGCCTGGCAGAGCATCCAACGGGCCGACGGGCGCACCGACCGGGCGCAGGAGGAGGTGCTGGTCGTCGAGGAGTCCGGCCGGCGGCTGGCCGACACCGGCACGCCCTACCTCGGGCACGACGCGATCGCCGCCCTGCCACCCGGCGAACAGCTGCTCGGCTACACCCCGTACCAGCCCGGAATGGCACTGTTCGGGCTGCCCCGGGCGGCCGTCGACGCCTGGTGGACCGACGCCCGCGTCTGGTTCGCCGTCGGTACCGCGCTGGCGCTCGCCCTGGCGGTCCGCGCCCTCACCCGGGGCGTCCACCGGCCCCCGACCGACCCCACCGGGGCCGCCGTCCTCCGGGGCGTACAGGCCGCCACCGTCCTGCCGGTCTGCGCGCTCACCCTGGCCACCGGCGGCGACGACCTGCCCGTACTCGCGCTCTGCCTGCTCGCCCTCGCCCTCGCCGCCACCGGCCGGCCGGGCCGAGCCGGCCTCGCGGTCGGCCTGGCCGGGGCGCTGAAGCTCTTCGCCTGGCCGGTCGCCCTCGTGCTGATCATCTGGGGCCTGACCCGGCGCGCCGGCCTGCGGGTCGCCGCGGGCGCGGTCGGCCTGCCCGCCGCCGCACTGCTGCCGGCCCTGCTCGTCGACCGCGACGCGCTGGTCGAGAACGTGCTCCGCTTCCCGCTCGGGCACGGCCTGGTGACCAGCCCCGCGCAGTCCCCGTTCCCCGGCCACCTGATCGCCACCGCGCTGCCCGCCGGCCGCGCCGTCGCCGTCGCCCTGCTGCTCGCCGCCGGGCTGGCCATCGCCGTCCGGCTCGCCCGCCGCCCGCCGCGCACCGCCGTCACCGCCGCCTTGGTCTGCGGGTACGGCCTGCTCGCCGCGATCCTGCTGATGCCCTCGACCCGCTTCGGCTACCTGCTCTACCCGCTCGCCCTCCTGGCGTGGGCGCCCGCCCTGCACCCCACGGTTTCCGCGAACTGGCGGGCGGAGGCCGGCGACACGGCGTAGACCTGAGGCATGACCACCTACCGCGACCGCGAAGAGGCGGGCCGGGCGCTCGCCGACCGGCTCACCGCCCTCATCGGTGAACCGGACGTCATCGTGCTCGGGCTGGTACGCGGCGGCGTGCCCGTGGCCCGGGTGGTCGCCGAGCGTCTCGGCGCACCCCTGGACGTGCTCGTCGTGCGCAAACTCGGCATGCCGTGGGCGCCCGAGGTGGCCTTCGGCGCGCTCGGTCCCGGCGGCGTGCAGGTGCTCAACGACGCGGTGGCCGGCCGGCTCGGCGCGGACGACGTCGCCGAGGTGCGCCGCCGGGAACAGGCCGAGCTGGAACGGCGGGAGCAGCTCTACCGCGCCGGCCGGCCGCCGCTCGACCTGACCGGGCGCACCGCCGTGATCGTCGACGACGGCCTGGCCACCGGGGCCACCGCCCGCGCCGCCGTGCAGGTCGCGCGCCACCTCGGCGCCCGCCGGGTCGTGGTCGCCGTCCCGGTCGGCTCGCAGGAGGCGTACGAGATGCTGGTCGCCGAGGCCGACCAGGTCATCTGCGCCCAGCACCCGCCGGAGTTCATGGCGGTCAGCGCCTACTACGAGGACTTCCACGAGGTCGCCGACGCCGAAGTCACGGAAGCGCTGACAGCGACCGCGTGACCCGACCGGGTACGGTCGGAGAATGAGCCTGACCTGTCCCAAGTGTCACGGAGAAATGCGCCAGTACGAGCGCAGCGGCGTCGTCATCGACCAGTGCGGCGAGTGCCGGGGAATCTTCCTCGACCGCGGCGAGCTGGAGAAGCTGTTCGAGGCGGAGGCCAACTGGAACCGCCAGCAGGGTGGGACGGCCCCGGGGCAGCCCGCCCAGCAGCAGGGCGGCTACGCCGGCCAGCCGAGCCACCAGCAGGGCGGCTACCCGCCCCCGCCGCCCCCGCCGCCGCCCGCCCCGGCCCCGCACCAGCCGGGCTACGGCGCCGTCCCGCCGCCCCCGCCGGTGCACGGCTACCCGCCGGCCCCCGCCTACGGCCAGCAGCACCACGGCTACCACGGGCACTACAAGCGCAAGAAGCACAAGAGCTTCCTGGACGAGATGTTCGGCTGAGCCACTCCGTCGACCGGGTCGGCGCCTCGACCGGCCCGGTCACCCGTGGTTCGGCACCCTCCCGTCACCGCCCGTTCGCCGTGCCGGCGGGCGGCGGCCGTGCGACGCTGCACCCCATGACGCCGCACACGCTGCACCACCCGCTGGCGCAGGCGTACGACGGGATCACCCGGGTCGTCGCCGACCTCGACGACGCCGACCTGCAACGGCCCACCCGGTGCCGGGGCTGGCTCGTCGCGGACCTGCTCTTCCACGTGCTCTGCGACGCCCAGCGGGCGCTGGTCGCGCTGGCCAGCCCCGCCGAGGGCCCGCCCGACGTGGACGACGTGAGCTACTGGCGCGCGTTCCCGCCCGGCGAGGACGAGGACGGGGACGGCGCCCGGCACGCCTGGTGGGCCCGCCGCTCCGCCGCCGCCTTCGACCGCCCGAGCGGGATCGTCCGGCGCTGGGCCGACACCGCCCCCGCCGCCGTACGCGCCGCGAGCGCGGCCGATCCCGACGGCCACGTCACCACCCAGGGGCACGTGCTGCGGGTGCCGGACCTGCTCGCCACCCTGACCACCGAGGCCGTCGTGCACCACCTGGACCTGGTCCTCGACCTGCCCGACGCGCCGCTGCCCGGGGCCCTCGCGTCGCGCGTCGCCGTGGCCACCATGGACGGCCTGCTCAGCGACGACGCCGTGCGCCCGGCCGCGTGGAGCGACGCGGAGTACCTGCTCAAGGCGACCGGACGCGTGCCGCTCACCGACCGCGACCAGCTCGAACTCGGCGAGGTCGCCGGCTGGTTCCCCCTCCTGGGCTGACCCGCGCAACCGTCCTCAGACGATGGCCATGTCGACGAAGCGCGACAGGTGGAGCTGCGCGGCCACCGTCACCGTGTCGGTCGGACCATTTCTGTGCTTGGCAACAATAAAATCCGCCTCCCCGGCCCGCGGCGACTCCTTGTCGTAGTAGTCGTCGCGGTGCAGCAGGATGACGACGTCGGCATCCTGCTCGATCGAGTTGTGGGTGGCGATGCCGTTGGCGATGAAGTTGTGAGTTCCGAGGACGGTGGCGTCGAAGACGTCACGCTCACCGACAGACTCGATCGACACGATCTCGTCCCAGAAGATGTCGTTCGTAGCGTGCAGGTCGAGATCGGCAGCGTCCAGAACCGAAGCGACCTTCGCAAGCCTGGATCGACTGGGCGCGTGCTTCCACAGTGCGCTACCACAGAACTTGGTGTCGATCGCCGCCGCGAATTCGCGATGCGTCGTACCGGTCTCCGCCAGGATCTCCCGCACCCGGCCCCACACCTCGCGCGGAACAGTGTCGACGTTGGTGTTGCTGCCGATGGTCGCGAGAGATGCGAGCAGGTCGGCGCAGTTGCGTGCCCTGTCCCCGTGCACGCCAATCTCCCGAAGGAATCGCAGTTGGTCGTCCCGGCCGGACACGTCAAGGGTGTACTGGGGCCGGTAGCCGTGGACACGCACCAACTTGAGGCGGGCGCTGATCCCGTACCGCAGCAGGAGGCGGGAGATGTCTTCGAGCATTCGGCGGCTCGTGGACGAGAAGTAGACACGGCCACCCCGACCGGACTTGTTCACCGTCACCGAGCCGTCCGTTGCCCAGAGGTGCCGCAGGAAGAGGGTGATCTGCTCCTTCGGCATGCTGAAGACGGACGCCGGGATGAACTTCTCATGCGACCGCAGGCCGAACAGCCCCAGACCGTCCAGCCACTCGGCGACCGGGTTACGCCGACCACGAGCGAGGCGATAGGGAGCGGGCAACCTCAGGGTCGTGACCCGGGCCGCTTCGTAGTCGTCACGAACGGCCGTGATGCCGAAGTGCTTGGCCGCCTCCGCCACGGCTTGAAGGTTCTGCTCGTCGCGACTTGCGTACCGGATCGGTTGGCGGCGCACGAACGAGCCGTCGCCCAAGAGGTGTGCCAGCAGAACAACCTCGGCCTCCGCCCACGGCCGAACGGCGAGTGGAGGCGGTATGTGCCTGGGCGTGGCAAGACGCGTCCCCGGCATCAACTCCCCGAGCGGCACCCATCCGGTGAAGGTGAGGAATGGATGGTTCGTCGTCGCGTCGATCTGTTTGCCCGACGCCAGCTTCATGCGGAACACCTCCCGGTGACCGCTTGGGAAAACATGCGTCATCGTCCTCGGGGCATAGCGAAGGCTCTCATCCAACGCCCAGACCGGGACTTCCTCGGCGCCGGCCGCCAGGAGTTCGCCGAGGGTAACCTCTGAGTTGTCGTCGGCCCGGATCAAGCGGGTCTCCGCTGTCAAACATCCCGATTCACGCAGATCGGACAGCTGCGGTCGCTTGTCGGTGCGCTGCTCCGGGCCACGGTTCAGCTGGCTCACCGCGATCACCGGGCACTCGACCTCCTTGGCGAGCAGCTTCAGGCCACGAGAGAGGTCCGCGACCTCCTGCTGCCGGCTCTCGGTGCGCTTCGGGGAGGTCATCAGCTGGAGATAGTCGACCACGATCAGCTTGAGGTCGTGCCGCTGCTTGAGGCGGCGCGCCTTGGCCCGGATCTCCATCAGGTTCATGCTCGGCGTGTCGTCGACGAAGAGCGGCGCCTCGCTGATCTCCCCCATGCAGCGGGCGAGCTTGGTCCAGTCGTCGTCGGAGAGCTGGCCGCTGCGCAGGACGTGTAGCGGCACCCGCGCCTCGGCCGAGAGCAGCCGCATGACGATCTCGACCTTGCTCATTTCCAGAGAGAAGATGGCTGACGCCTGATTTGCCCTGATGGCGGCATTTCGGGCGAAATCCATACTTGCGGTCGATTTTCCCAACCCAGGACGTCCGGCAACGATCACGAGCTGCCCCGCGTGCAGGCCGTTGAGCAGGCGGTCCAGGTCGGTGAAGCCGGTCGGGACGCCGGTCATCACGCCGCCCTGGGCGCCCACCGCCTCGATCTCGTCCAGCGTCGGCTGGAGCATGTCGGCGAGCACGGCGAAGTCCTCGCTGACGCGGCGCTCCGTGACGTCGTAGACCGCCTGCTGGGCGAGGTCGACGATGTCGTCGACGTCGCGGCTGCCGCCCTGACCCGTGCCGTAGCCCAGTTGCACGATCTTGGTGCCGGCCTCGACCAGGCGGCGCAGGACCGCCCGCTCGCTGACGATGCGCGCGTAGTACGCCGCGTTCGCGGCAGTCGGCACGCTGGCGATCAGCGTGTGCAGGTAGGGAGCGCCGCCGATCCGGACGAGGTCGCCAGAGTCGGCCAGGGCCGCCGCCACCGTGATGGAGTCGGCTGGCTCGCCCCGGCCGTAGATCTCCAGGATGGTGTCGAAGATGGTGGCGTGCACCGGCCGGTAGAAGTCGTTGGTCTTGAGGATCTCGACGACGTCGGCGATGGCGTCCTTGGACAGCAGCATGCCGCCGAGGACGCACTGCTCGGCGGCGACGTCCTGGGGCGGGGTCTTGTCGAACTGGCCGTCGCGCTGCGGCGGCGGGGACGCCTGCCCCCCGCCCGACCGCGAGTCCGCCCGCATGTCGTCGGTGACCGACACGGGTCCCCCCTCCACTGCGTCGGATCCGGATTCAGCCCGGTCGCCGGGGTACGACAACCTCGACCTGCCGGTCGATCGGGGGTCATCGCGCGGCCGGTCGGGGGCCAACCATACGGAACCCGAGGTCAGCCCCTCAACCACGTCGGTGGACGAGCCTCGGGACAACCTGTGGACGCCGGTGGACAAGCATGTGCGCAGGGTGTGCACAGCCTGTGGACAACGGCTGGGGAATTCTCCACCGCAGCGCTCTGAACTGGGTAAACGTAATCCCCAACCTGTGGATGGCAAGTTTTCGGTCGAACTGCGTGGTCGAACGTCCCGTACTATCTCCAGCGAACGGCTACACCTGGACAGCGGATTGCGCCATCGGTCGAGAAGGGTCACGCTCCCGCCGTGAGTAACCGGGACTGGGGACGCGGAGAGGATGGTCCGCGCGAGCGACGGCCGGTCGCCCCCTGGGACGATCCCGCCGACCCGGCACCGGCCGATCCCTACGAGCGCGCCACCGCTCGGCACCGCACGCCGAGTCGCCGCCGGGCCGTCGAGCGCGGCGATCGGGAGCCGGTCGACAGCTACCTGCCACGTTGGGCAGTGGAGTCGGGAGTCCGCCGCGCGGACGGCGGCGGCCGGCACGCCGCGCCCGACGACGGGGTGCAGACCGGGGCCGACCCGCCGCAGTCCGGCGGTGCCTGGCGGACCACCGAGACCACGAGCAGTTTGCGCCGGGTCAGCGAGACGAGCTGGCGCGAGGCCCCGGCGATCGGCGCGGCACCGGAGTCGGAGCACACCGGGGAGTGGACGTTCGAGCACCCGCAGGAGCGGGGATACTCCGGGCGGCGGCGGGCCGAGGACGACCCGGTCTCTCACGCGGTGCCGTCGAGCCGTCCGAGGCGCCTGCCGGCTGACCGCCCGCAGGTCGTCTGGTCCGGCCTGGAGCAGGCGGACGCGTCCGGGCCCGTACCGGAGCGGGAGGCCGAGCGGCGGGGCCGGCGGGCGGTGGAGGACCGGCCGGCCGTCGATCCCTGGGACCGGGGGTCGCACCCCGCCGGGTCCGGTACGCCGCCGTCCCGTCCTCCGTGCGTGGACGCGTGGGACGCGTCGGGTGTGCACGCGTGGCGTCCGGCCGGCGAGGTCGACCGCTGGGACCACGCCGGCACCGGCCGGTCGGACCGGACCGACGGCACCGGGCAGTGGCAGCAGCCCGACGACACCGGCCAGTGGGAGCGGTATTCCGACGGCGGTGGGTGGGACCGGACCGCGCCGGGTTCCGGCGGGGGCGCTGTCCAGGAGTGGCCCTGGCCGGGGCGGGACGACCGGCACGAGGGTTTCTGGTCGGGCACGCGGCTGGCGGGCGACGATCCCCGGTGGATGGATCCGCCGGTGTCGGCGCCCCGGTCACCGGTGGTGCCCTACTCCGCGCCGCGGCCGCGTCCGGCGCCGCGTCGGCGGGGGGCGGAGCCGGTCGGTGCGGCGACGTCGGCCGTACGCCGTCGGGCCGGGACCGCCGGGGCGGGGGCCCGGGGCCGTCGCATCGAGGACGACCTGCTCGATCCCGATCCGGGCGGGCCGTGGCGGTCGCTGCTCTACACGGTCGCCTGCTATCTGGTGCCGGCGGTGCTGATCTTCGTCTGGTTGCTGACCCTGGACGGGCAGGTGCCGGCGGGGTGCGTCACGGACATCAGCGGAGGGGGTTGCGACTCGCCGCGGTCGCGGGCGCTGGGCTCGCTGGCGTCGGGCCTGCCGCGCTTCGGGTTGGCGTTGGCCAGCAGCCTGGTGGTGGCGCTGCTGCTGCGCCGGGTCGGGACGACGTGGCGCTCGGCCAGCGTCGCGCTGGCGGCGGCCGTGGTCGGCGGCGGCGTCTCGACGGTGATGATCAGCGCGGTGACCGGCCAGCCGATCGGCTGACGCGCCGCCTCGGCCCGTGCGGCCGGGAGCGCGACGCCGACCGTACGGCGAACAGGGCCCGCACCGGTCGGTGCGGGCCCTGTCGTGGTGCTGGGGTGAGGTGTCAGCCCTGGACGACGTTGAGGTCGAACTTGGCGGTCACCTCGGGGTGCAGCTTGATCTGCACCGGGTAGGAGCCGGTCGACTTGATGGGACCGGACAGCTCCAGCCGACGACGGTCGAGGACCGGACCACCGGCGGCCTTGACGGCGTCGACGATCTCGGCCGGGGTGACCGAGCCGAAGAGCCGACCACCGTCGCCGGCGCGGGCCTTCAGGTTGACCTTGAGGCCCTCGAGCTGGCCCTTGACCTCGTTGGCGTGGCCGAGGTCGCGGATCTCCCGGGCCGAGCGGGCCCGCTTGATGACCGTGACCTGCTTCTCCGCACCCTTGGTCCAGGCGATCGCGAAGCCCTGCGGCAGCAGGTAGTTACGGCCGTAGCCGTTCTTGACCTCGACGATGTCGCCCGGGGCACCGAGGCCGGACACCTCCTGAGTCAGGATGATCTTCATATCGGTGCCTCCTCTCAGCGGGCCGTGGCCGTGTACGGCAGGAGCGCCATCTCACGGGCGTTCTTGACCGCACGGGCGATCTGCCGCTGCTGCTGCGAGGTCACGCCGGTCACCCGCCGAGCGCGGATCTTGCCGCGGTCGGAGATGAACTTGCGCAGCAGCGCGGTGTCCTTGTAATCGATGTAGGTGATCCCGTCCTTGTCGAGCGGGTTCACCTTCTTCTTCGGCTTGCGAAGTGCAGCGGCCTTGGCCATTGCTCGTGCTCCTGGTTTGCGATCGCGGGCGCTCGGCGCCATTAGAACGGGGGCTCCTCGTCGAAGTTGCCGCCACCCGAACCACCGCGCGAGGGTGCTGGCGCAGCCGAGGCCCAGGGGTCGTCGAAGTTGCCTCCGCCGCCGCCCTGGCCGCCTCCACCACCACCGCCGAAGCCGCCGCCACCGCCGCCGGAGCGGGACATCTTCTGCACCTTCGCCGTGGCGTAGCGCAGCGACGGGCCGATCTCGTCGACCTCGAGCTCGATGACGGTGCGCTTCTCGCCCTCGCGCGTCTCGTACGACCGCTGACGCAGCCGACCCGAGACGATCACGCGGGCGCCCCGCTGGAGCGACTCGGCGACGTGCTCCGCCGCCTGCCGCCACACGGTGCACGCCAGGAAGAGCGGCTCGCCGTCCTTCCACTCACCGGAGGCCTTGTCCATGAACCGGGGCGTCGAAGCGACCCGGAACTTGGCGACCGCCGCACCGGAGGGGGTGAACCGCAACTCGGGGTCATCGGTCAGGTTGCCGATGACCGTGATGGTGGTGTCTCCTGCCATGACCATCTCCTCGCGCACTCATCTGTACTGCCGTACAGGCTCTCAGAGCCCTCCGACAGTGCCGATGAGGCTGATCCGGGTGAACCGGGTTGAATGCTTTAGCGCATCTCCGGCCGGATGACCTTGGTGCGCAGCACGGACTCGTTGAGCCGCAGCTGACGGTCCAGCTCGGCCACCGCTGCGGGCGTCGCCTGCAGGTCGATGACGGCGTAGATGCCTTCGGCCTTCTTGTTGATCTCGTACGCGAGGCGCCGGCGGCCCCACACGTCGGTCTTCTCCACCGAGCCACCCGCGGTCCGGATCACGTTCAGGTACGTGTCGAGCGACGGGGCGACGGTGCGCTCCTCGAGGCTGGGGTCGAGGATCACCATTACTTCGTAATGACGCAAGACGTGCTCACCTCCTGTGGGCTAAGCGGCCACGGTCCTTCCGTGGCAGGAGGTCGTGCGTCGTGGCCCACGCCGGTTCCGGGGGAACCCGGCCGGACGCGGACAACCGGACCAGGATACCCGGTCCGGACGATCATGCCCGGGGTGGTCGGGGGGGCCTGCTGGGAGGGCAAGAAGACGGGGGCTCGCGTCGACGTCGGTGTCGATGCGAGCCCCCGTACACGAGGCCGCGGGGCGTCCCGTCCGCATTCCTTGGGTGGGACCTGGGGAGGAACGACCACACCGATGAGGTTGGACCGGGGACGCCCCGCGGAGCTTTATCGTGTTGTTACCTGACGTTACAACGGCTCTTGCCCCTTGTTGTAGGAATTGGCGGAATTCTCCGACAAATTTCCCGATGAGCCCGGTTCCGTCAGGGCGGGCCCCCGCCGCGCCGGGCCGCGCGACGGGGGGTGCCCCCGCTCTCGGGCGGTTCGACGCGCCTCCGGCCGGCCGACCAGCGGCGCTCCGGGCGGCTGCGGCAACCGTGGATCCCACTCGCATCAACGAACGCCGACGCCGGGAGGTGACGCGTGGGGCCGGCGCGTCCGCCACCGCCGTCATCCCTGCTGTCGGCGACGCGACGTAGGCTGCCGTGCATGCGTATCGGAGCCCACGTCGATTCGACCGACCCGATGGCGGAGGCGACCGCCCGAGGGGCCGAGGCCGTGCAGTTCTTCCTCTCCGACCCGCAGGGGTGGAAGGCGCCGAAGCCACGGGAGGACGCGGACCGGCTACGGGCCGCGGACGTCGACCTCTACGTGCACGCGCCGTACGTCATCAACGTCGCGACCCTGAACAACCGGATCCGGATCCCCAGCCGCAAGCTGCTGCTCGGGCACGCCCAGGCGGCCGCCGCCATCGGCGCGAAGGGGCTGATCGTGCACGGCGGGCACGTCAACGCCGGCGACGACCTGGGGGTCGGCTTCGACAACTGGCGCAAGACCTTCGCGTACGCGGCGGACTCCGGCGGCTTCGGCGTGCCGGTCCTGATCGAGAACACCGCCGGCGGTGACAACGCGTGCGCCCGGCGGCTCGACGCGCTCGCCCGGCTCTGGGACGCCGTGGGCGACCACGAGGTGGGCTTCTGCCTCGACACCTGTCACGCCCACGCCGGCGGCGAGGAGCTGCTCGGCCTGGTCGACCGGGTCAAGGCGATCACCGGGCGGATCGACCTGGTGCACGCCAACAACTCCAAGGGCGCGTTCAACTCGGGCCAGGACCGGCACGACAACCTCGACGGCGGCACGATCGACCCGGAGCTGGTCGTGGCGGTGATCCGCGCCGCCGGCGCACCGGTCATCGTCGAGACCCCGGGCGGGGTCGACGGTCAGGGCGCCGACATCGCCTTCCTGCGTGACCGACTGGGCACGGGGAGCCCGGCGGCATGACGACCGAGCAGTCCGCCGCCGGCGGCTCCCGCGCCGACGCCGCTGCCGCGCCCACCGGCCCCGGCCCCGCTCCGGCCACGCCGGGCGCCGCCGCCGGCCGGAAGGCCGCGGACCGGGCCGGCACCACCGGCGGTACGGTTGCCGGCGGCGTAAAGCCGACCGGAGGCCCGTCCGACGCGACCGGCCCGGCCACGAAGGCCGACCCGGCCGAGAGGACGGACCGCGCCGGAGAAGCCGGCATGGCGGGTGCCCCCGGCACGGCCGCCAGGACCGACACGGCGCAAGCCGAGGCTCCCGCGGCCCAGCCCGATGCCGACGGGCCCCGGGCCAAGGCAGGCGGGCCCGAGGCCAAGGCTGGCGGGGCCGAGACAGCCGACGCGGCCGGGGCCAGGAACGGGAAGGCCGACACCAAGGCCGGCGGGGCCGATGAGGTCGGAACCAGGACTGGCACGGCCGACGCCAAGGCCCGCGCGGCTGGCAAGACCGACGGCAAGGACGGCGTTGCCGGCAAGGACGAGCCCAAGGCCGGCAAGGACGGTGCGGCCGGCACGGAGGTTGGTGCGGCGGACGAGGCCGGCAGGGCCGGGACCGGCGCCCAGGGCGCGGGCACCGGCGGCGACAAGCCCGCCGACGGCAAGGACGGGGGCGACAAGGGCAAGCCGGACCGGTGGGAGGCCTTCGCGTCCGCCCCCGAACCGGTGCCCTCCCGGATCGGGCGCGCCGCACGGGCGGTCGGCCGCCTGCTGATCCACGAGTGGACGCTCGCGACGCTCGCCTCGCTGGCGCTGGCCGTGCTGCTGACCTGGCCCACGCTGCGCTACCCGCGGCACACCCTGCCGCAGGACTACTGGGACCCCAGCCTCCAGGCGTGGCAGATGGCCTGGTCGGGGCACATCCTGCTGACCAACCCGGCGCAGCTGTGGCAGTCGAACACCTTCTTCCCGGAGCCGTGGAGCTTCGCCTTCTCCGACACCCTGCTCGGCTACGCCCCGGCGGGCATGATCGGCACCGGCCCCGAGGCCGCCGTGCTCCGCTACAACATCATGTTCGTGCTGGCCCACGCGCTCGCCACGCTCGGGGCGTACGCGCTGGCCCGGCAGCTCGGCGCGGGCCGGATCGGCTCCGCGGTGGCCGGGGCGAGCTTCGCCTACGCCCCCTGGCTGCTGGCCCAGGCCGGGCACCTGCACGTGATCTCCAACGGCGGCATCCCGCTGGCGTTGGCCATGCTCGCCCGGGGGCACGGCTGGTCGCTGCGGCACGGGTACCGCCCCGAGCGCCGGCACGACGGCTGGGTCTACGCCGGCTGGTTGGTCGCGGCCTGGCAACTCAGTCTCGGCTTCGGCATCGGGCTGCCGTTCGCGTACTTCCTCGCCGGGACCGTGCTGGTCGCGGCCGTCACCTGGTTCCTGCGGCGATGGGTGGTCCGGCCGGTCAAGCGGCCGTTCGGCCGCCGGCTGCTGGTCGCGGACCTGGTCGGCGGCCTGCTCTTCGCCGGCGTCGGCGCGCTGCTGGCCATTCCGTTCTTCACGGTGGCGGAGGCGCACCCGAACGCGAAGCGCTCCATCGGCGACATCGGCATCTTCTCGCCGCCGGCGAGCGGTTTCTTCACCGCGCCCGCCGAGTCGCGGGTCTGGGGCGAGCTGCACGAGGGGGCGCGGGCGCTGCTGCCCTGGCACCCGGAGATGACCCTGCTGCCCGGCTTCGTGCTCTACGCGCTCGCCGCCGGCGGACTCTTCTTCTCGGTGTGGAAGCTGCGCCACCGGCTGCTGCTGCTCGCCGGGGTGGTGGTGACGATGGTGCTCGCCATGGGCACCCGGTTCTTCGACGGCACCTTCACCTACGTGCCGCTGTTCGAGCACCTGCCCGGCTGGAACGGCCTGCGTACGCCGGGTCGGCTGATGCTCTGGACGACGCTGCTGCTCGGGCTGCTCGCGGCGGGCGCGGTGAGCGCGTTCGCCGCCCGGGTCCGGGAGATCTCCGCCGAGCGGATCCCCTCCTGGCCGAGCCCGTGGCTGCGGCTGGCCACGCTCCTGCCGCTGGTGCTGGTGATCGGCGAGGGGTTGAACTCCACGCCGCACCCGATCGTGCCGCCCCAGCCGGCCGCGATGCGGACCGTGGACGGGCCGCTGCTGGTGCTGCCGAGCAACCAGAGCCTCGACCAGCCGGTGATGCTCTGGTCCACCAGCCGGTTCCAGGACGTGGTGAACGGAGGGAGCGGCTTCACGCCGCGGCAGCTCGACGACGTACGCCGCGTGACGCTCTCCTTCCCCGACCAGGTCAGCGTCGACTACCTGCGCGTCCTCGGGGTCCACAACGTGCTGCTGATGCGGGACCACATCGCCGGCACGCCGTGGGAGGTCACCGTCGACGCACCGGTCGACGGGCTCGGCATCACCCGCGAGGAGATCGGCGACGTGGTCGTCTACCGCCTCTGACCGGCGTTCGCCCGGCCGTCGGGGGTCGCCTCCGACGGCCGGAAATCGGTCAGACGGCGGCGGGCGTCGGCTCGGCCGGCACCTCGGGACGGCGTCGCCAGCGGTCGAGCCAGGGCGCGTCCGGGGCCCCGTCGAGCAGCCCGCCGTCCGGGTCGTCGGCGTAGGTCCGCCGCACCGGGTCCAGTTCCGGCCGCAGGATCTCCCGCACGACGAGCACGCAGAGCACCACCACGGTGGCCAGGCGCAGCGTCGACGCCAGCACGAAGACCCCCTCCGGGAAGACCGGCCGGCTGGTCGCCGCGCCGAGCAGCTCGCCGTAGAAGGCCACGAAGTAGCAGACCTCGGCCAGTTGCCAGGCCAGGAAGGCGCCCCACTTCGGGCGGGCGAGCACCACCAGCGGCAGCAGCCAGAGCACGAACTGCTGCGACCACACCTTGCTGAAGATCAGGAAGGCGGCGACCACCAGGAACGCGAGCTGGGCGAGCCGGGGCCGGCGCGGGGCCAGCAGCCCCAGCGCGGCCACCCCGAGGCAGGCCAGCCCGAAGAGGGCGTACGACAGGGTGTTCAGCGTGGGGATGTTGACGTTCAGCCACTCGAAGGGCCCGAGGTCGGCGGGGTTGCCGCTGCCGACCTTGCCGTCCAGGTAGCGCCCGATGTACCAGAGGGTGCCCCAGTCGATGGGCCGGGTCGAGTTCAGCTCGAAGAAGCGGTCCCAGTTCTCCTGGTAGGGAATGGCGACCGGCAGGTTCACGGCGACCAGGGACACCAGGGCCGCGCCGAAGGCGGTGAGGGCGGCGCGGAGCCGCCCGGCGCGCAGCGCCAGCACCAGGATGGGGCCGAGGATGAACAGCGGCCACATCTTGGCCGCCCCGGCGAGACCGAGCAGGACGCCGGCCGCCAACGGGCGGCTGCGGGCCCAGGCGAAGAGGCCGAACGCGGCCAGGCCGATGGCGAGCAGGTCCCAGTTGACCGTGGCGGTGAGCATCAGCGCGGGGGCGAGCGCGAAGAGCGCGGCGTCCCACGGTCGGCGGCGGCGCAGGGCGAGGATCACCGCCACCGTGGCGACCGCCAGCGCACCGAGCACCAGCGCGTTCAGGTTGTAGAACCACATGCCCTGGTTGATCCCCGGGTCGTTCTGGCCGAGGGCGTGCACGGGCAGGCCGAGCGCGCCCATGAAATACCCGGTGAGCACCGGATACTCGACGGGGTGGTCCTGGTAGGGGACCGCACCCTCGTTGAGCCGCTCGGCGTAGTAGAGCGCCAGCACGTCGGTGTAGCAGAACCGGGTGTACTGCACGTTGTTCTGCCAGGCACCGTCCTGGCAGGGCGACTTCTGCACCCAGTGCAACGCCAGGGTCAGGCAGACCAGGGCCAGGACGATGCGGGCCGCCGTCCAGAACCGACTCTCCCGCCCGGCGGGCCGGTCCAGCGCGACGGCGTGGTCGCCCAGGGGACCGCCGATGGCGCCGGAGACGCCCCGGACGAAGCCGTCGGAGCGGGACGGGTGGTCAGGGGCACCGGCGTCGTCGATGCCTCGCGTCGACTGCGTGCTCATGAAGGTGCATCCTGCCGTACATCTGGCCTCCGCGTCCCCTCTCTCTTACGACACGTCGGTACGCGAAACGCCGCCGGCGGCCGGAGAGGTGCTCCGGCCGCCGGCGGCGTTCGTCGATCAGTCTTCGTCTGGTCGGGGCGTCAGGGTCGGTAGCAGCCCGCCGCCGCCGTTCCCGCCCGGCCGCGGATCGGTCGGGGCGGTGGGCGCGGTGGGGCCGCCCGGAGGGTTGCCACCGCCGTTGTTCCCGCCACCGTTGTTGCCGCCCGGCGGGCAGAACAGGCCGAGAGGATCGCAGGTTGGCGGGCCGGGCGAGGGCGGCGGGGGCGGCGGGGGCTTCTCGCCGTTGCCGGTGGTCGGGTCGCCGACGTTCGCCGCGGGCGGGAAGTCCGCCTTCTCCTTGCCCTTGTGCGCCTCGTCCATGAACCGCTCCCAGATGTCACCGGGAAGGTTGGAACCGCCGACCTTGGTGCCGTCCTTCAGCTTGAGAGGCTTGCGGGCATCCTTGTTGCCGACCCAGACGGCGGTCGCGATCTGCGGGGTGTAGCCGATCATCCAGGCGTCGCCGTTGTCCTCGCTGCCCGACTTGAGTTCCCAGGTGCCGGTCTTGGAGGCTGCCTTCCGCCCGCCGTCGAGCTCGTGGTTGACCCGCCCCGGGTACTGCTCCAGCACCGAGGTCACGTCCGCCACGACGTCCTTGTCGATCCGCTGGTCCCCCTTGAGGCGACCCTCGTCGGCGATCTTCTTCCACCTGCCCGTCACCTCGTCCCTCTTCTCGACCGAGTAGAGGAAGTGGGCCTTGTGGTAGCGGCCCTGGTTGGCGAAGGTGGCGACGCCGTTGGCGTGGTCCAGGACGGTGATCGGGTACTGGCCGTAGCCGACGACGTGGAAGAACGGACCGGCGGGGTGCGCAACCTTTGCCGGGTCTTCCTTGGTGAGGTCGTAGCCCTTCGGCGGGTTGGTGTCCGACCGCCACATCATGCTGACCCCGGCCTTGGCCGCCATGTCGACGACCTTGTCCGGGCCGATCTCCTCGGTGACGTGGTAGAACGGCACGTTCAGCGACTTGAGGGTGGAGACCGTCAGCGTGCAGGAGTTGCCGCAATCCGGATTGTCGTCGCCGGCGTTGCTGACCTTGAACGTGGTGTCCTTCGGAACGAACGCCCTGCCCTTCCAGATCGACTCGAGGGCCTTGCCCTCCTTGAGCGCCGCCGCCAGCGTGTAGATCTTGAAGCTCGAGCCCGGCGGATGGCCACCCGTGATGTTTCCGGCGGCGTCGGTGTTCTTGCCGGCGTAGTCGGTGCCGGTGCCGTTGTCGCCGCCGTAGTACGCGAGTACGCGACCGTTCTTCGGGTCGATGGCCACCACCGCCGCCATCAGGTTCGACGGCTGGTCGGAGAGCTCCGACCCCTTCCTGCTGCGCTGGGCGGTGTCGACCGCCGCCTTCTGGATCTTCGTGTCGATCGTGGTGCGGATCTTGTAGCCGCCCGACATCAGCGCCTGGGAACAGAGCGGCTTGTCGTCGGTAACCTGCTCCTCCTTGTCGACGCAGATGCCCTTGTCCCGCATCTCCTGCTTGACGTAGTTGATCACGTTGCCATACGGGGTGTCGACGCCGTAGTCGAGGCCAGCGCCGCCCTGGTTCGGCTTCTTCAGGGTCTTCGTCGGGTACTCGGTCGGCGCCGCCGGCTTGCCCGGGGCGTTCAGCCAGCCCTCGGCGACCATGCCGCTGATCACGTAATCCCAGCGGGACTTGGCGTCGGTGGGATTGACCGCCGGGTCGTAGCCCCTGTGGCCCGCGGCGGCCTCCGGCTGCTTGATCAGCGCGGCGAGGACCGCGCCCTCGGCGACACTGAGTTCCTTTGCCGGCTTGCGGAAGTACGTCTGCGCCGCCGCCTCGATGCCGTGCGCGCCCCGCCCGAAGTAGATGATGTTCAGGTAGTGCTGCATGATCTGCGGCTTGGTGTACTCGTCGTTCAGCTTGGAGGCGAAGATCGCCTCCTTGACCTTCCGGGCGTAGGTGTCCTCGTTGAGGCTGTCGAAGGCGTTGCGGGCGTACTGCTGGGTGATGGTGGAGGCACCCTGCTTGTCGCCGCCGGTGACGTTGTTCCACGCGGCCCGGACGATGCCCTTGTAGTCCACACCGGAGTGCTGGTAGAAGTTCCGGTCCTCGGCCGCCGCGACCGCGTCCTGCACGTGCTGCGGGATCTGGTCGATGGTGACCAGGGTCCGGTTCTGCGTGCCGACCTTCGCGATGATCGTCTTGTTGTCGAACGCGTAGAGGGTGGTCGCCTGCGGCGGCGTGGTGTCCTCGGGGAGGACGACGTTGGTCGAGTAGTAGGTGAAGCCGACCACGCCGAGCCCGGCGAGCATGATGAAGACGGCGAAGCTGGCGATCAGCAGGTTCACCCGCTTGCGCTTCTTCGACCGCCCAGCGCCAGCAGGACCACCCGCACCGCGGCCACCGCGGCCGGGGCCCGTCGGACCCCCGGGACCGCCAGGCCCACCCGGGCCGCCCGAGACCGGCGAGACGCTCGCCCGCGCCGAGGCCCGGCCGCCGACGCCGCCGACGGCCGCAGACCCGACGCTGGCCCGTCCGGCCGGGGCGGCAGCGAC
>NZ_JBFABB010000087.1:0-30708 GCF_040640035.1 Micromonospora sp. NPDC023633
CGGCCCGCGAGCTGGCGCGACCGGCGCGACCGGCCCGCGAGGTGGCGCAACCGGCGCGACCGGCGCCTGCGTGGGCCGCCGGGCGGAGGTCGGCGTTTGCCGGACGGCGGGATCGGAGACATTAGCCAGGCATGGCTGACAGGTGGTACTCGGAGGCGGTCGTCTACTGCCTCGACATCGACACGTACGCGGACTCCGACGGCGACGGGGTCGGTGACATCCGGGGGCTCATCGGCCGGCTGGACTACCTCGCCCGGCTGGGCGTGACCTGCCTCTGGCTGCACCCCATCCACCCGTCGCCCAACCGGGACGACGGCTACGACGCGACCGACTTCTACAACGTCGACCCGCGCTTCGGCACCCTCGGCGACTTCGCCGAGCTGCTGCACCAGGCGCAGAACCGCGGCATCCGGGTGATCATCGACCTGGTCGTGAACCACACCTCGAACGAGCACCCGTGGTTCCAGTCCGCCCGCTCCTCGCCCGACTCGCCGTACCGGGACTGGTACGTCTGGTCCGACCACGAGCCGAGCGACCGGCACCAGGGCATGGTCTTCCCCGGCGAGCAGCACGAGACGTGGAGCTACGACCGGACCGCCAAGGCCTGGTACTACCACCGGTTCTACAAGTTCCAGCCGGACCTGAACTTCACGAACCCGGCGGTCCGCGAGGAGATCAAGAAGATCGTCTCGTTCTGGCTCCAGCTCGGCGTCTCCGGCTTCCGGATGGACGCGGTGCCGTTCATCATCGAGCTGACCGAGCCGGGCAACCCGAACTCGCCGAAGGACTTCGAGTTCCTCACCGAGCTGCGCCAGCACGTGCAGTGGCGCCGGGGCGACGCCGTCCTGCTCGCCGAGGCCAACGTCGAGCCCGACCAGCTGCCGACCTTCTTCGCCGACAGCGGCGGCTCGGGCAACCGGCTGCACATGCTCTTCGACTTCATGCTCAACGGGCGGCTGATGCTGGCCCTGGCCCGGCAGGACCCGGAGCCGATCATCGAGGCGCTGCGGGACACCCCGGCGCTGCCCGAGGGCGGGCAGTGGGCCACCTTCCTGCGCAACCACGACGAGATCGACCTCTCCCGGCTCACCGCCGAGCAGCGCAACCAGGTGTACGCGGAGTTCGGCCCCGACGAGAACATGCGCATCTACGACCGGGGCATCCGCCGCCGGCTCGCCCCGATGCTCGGCAACGACCGCCGCCGCATCGAGCTGGCGTACGCGTTGCAGTTCTCGCTGCGCGGCACGCCGGTGCTGCGCTACGGCGAGGAGATCGGCATGGGGGAGGACCTGTCGCTGCCGGGGCGGGAGGCGATCCGCACCCCGATGCAGTGGTCGTTCCAGCCGAACGCCGGCTTCTCCACGGCCGACCCGGAGAAGCTGGTCCGCCCGGTGATCGACAAGGGCGACTTCTCGTACGAGAAGGTCAACGTGACCGCCCAGCGCAGCGACCCGAAGTCGCTGCTCGCCTGGTTCGAGCGGATGATCCGTACGCTCCGCGAGGCCCCCGAGGTGGGCTCGGGCTCGACCACCCACATCGACGTGGCGATGCCGCCGGGTGTGCTGGCGCACCGGGCCGACGGGCGCACCGGCACGATGGTCTTCGTGCACAACCTCGGCACCACCGACGCCGAGGTGGACCTCAGCATGCTGGAGCCCGAGGCGGACCTGCCCATCGACGTCCTCGCCGACCGCAACTACGGCGAGGTCGGCAAGCTGGACCGCCTCAAGGTGGCCGGCCACGGCTACCGGTGGATCCGCCTCTGCCGCGGGCGCGGCCTCTGAGCGGTCACTCCCGCCAGCCGGCCAGCTCGACCCCCTTGGCGAGCTCGACCCGGAAGCCCATGGTGATCTCGCCGCTCTCCCCCGGCCCGAGCCGCAGCTGCCAGGTCAGCTCGCCCAGCTCCGTGCGCTCGGCCGGGGGCGGGACGAGGGTGGGTTCCCGCACGACCACTGCCTCGTCGCGGGACACCGGCAGCTGGTCGCGTACCTCGACGGTCGCCGGCCGGGGCGTGTGGTTGGCCACGCTGATCCGGTACTCCACGTCCCGCCGCCGGGTCGAGCCGAGCGTGGCCCGGGTCTCGGCGCGCCGGCTGAGTTTCCGCTCCACCCGGACCCGGTCGTCCACCCCGAGCGCCAGCTCGGTCTCCTCACCGGGCGCCCACGTCGGCAGCCGGGTGGCCGCGACGAAGTCGGCGCCGTGGAAGACCGCCGCCGGGCCGGGGAGCAGCGTGTGCGACGAGGTGTTGCGCACCGTGGCACGCAGGTGCGCCTCGGTCGCGCGGACCGGCACGGTCACATGGTCCAGCTGGGCCGGCAGCTCCAGCACGGCGATGGTGGCCCGGTGGGCGCTGCCGTCCGCCGGCACCGCGACCGGGCGGGCCGGCCGGTAGGTGGCCGCGGCGACGCCCTGCTCGACCGTGGCCGCGCTCTCCCGCACCTCGGCGCGTGGCGGGGCGGACCGGGCCACCGCACCGGCGGGCGCCGCGCCGGGCGCCGGGGGCGGCGGCATCGCGCCGAAGCTCGCCGACGCCGCCATCGGCGGCGGCAGCGGCCGGGCCCGGTCGAGATACCAGGGCGTCAGTTCGGGTACGCGGGTCGCCGCCGCCGGCCGGGCCGTCGAGAGTTCGAGCACGCACTCCGGCCAGTCCTCGCCGGTGTCCTGGCTGACCAGCCCGAACCAGGTGACGGTCATGGTGTCGTCGACCAGCCGCAGGTCGTAGGAGGGCTGCCAGCGGGCCCCGTCGATCAGGTAGCTCAGCTCCAGGTCCAGCTCGTCGTCGTCGGCGTCCACCGACACGGTCACCTCGGCAACCAGCTGGTCCGGTTTCCGCTTGCCGCGCGTGGCGTCCAGCTGCCGCTTGACGGCCGCCAGCTCCTCGGTCAGGTCGGTACGCCGCCGGGCCAACGCACGACGGCGGCGCTGGGAGTCGGCGAGCTGACCGGCCACCGAGTCGGCGAAGGTGGCCACGTCGGTCGGGGCGGCGTCACCGGAGGCCAGCGCGCGGGCGTACGTGCCGCCGGCCCGGTCGGCCAGCCGGGTGAGGAACTGCCCCCGCTGCGTCTCGACCTCGCCCGCGTCCTCGACCTCGGCCAGCTCGTCGGCCAGCTCCCGGTTGCGCTGCTCCAGCTCGCGGACCTGCCCGTCGGTGCTGCGTGGCTGCCGCCACGTCGTGACGTCCACGCCGAGCACCGTGGCCGCGCCCCGACCGCCGACCCGCAGCGAGTCCCGCCGCAGGCCCAGCGGCAACGGTGCGATGCGTACCCGGTGCTCACCGGCGGCCAGCCGGGTGCTGCCCCGGCGGGTGACCCGGGCCCGGTCCGGATAGACGGTGACGCCGACGACGGGTGCTTCGATCTCCACAGCCTCCACGGCGGGCAGAGTAGTCGGACGGCGCTCGTGACGGCGTCCCGCGCCGGCCGGCGCCGCCGTGCGGCTGGGTTAAGCTCCTTCGATCGAACGCAAGTTACCGGGAGGTAGGCATGTCGGAGGAGCAGCGGGTCGCCATCGTCACGGGGGCGGCGCGGGGGATCGGGGCGGCCACCGCCCGGCGGCTGGCGGCCGACGGCCTCGCGGTCGCCGTGGTCGACATCGAGGAGTCGGCGACCAAGGAGACCGTGGACGCCATCGCCGCCGCCGGCGGCCGAGCGCTCGGCGTCGGCGCGGACGTGTCCGACCGGGCCCAGGTCGAGGCGGCCGTGCAGCGGGTCGCCGCCGAACTCGGCGCCCCGACGGTGCTGGTCAACAACGCCGGCGTGCTCCGCGACAACCTGCTGTTCAAGATGACCGACGCCGACTGGGACACGGTCATGGGCGTGCACCTGCGCGGCGCGTTCCTGTTCAGCCAGGCCGCCCAGAAGCACATGGTCGAGGCGAAGTGGGGCCGGATCGTCAACCTGTCCAGCACCTCGGCGCTGGGCAACCGGGGCCAGGCGAACTACGCCGCGGCGAAGGCCGGCCTCCAGGGCTTCACCAAGACCCTCGCCATCGAGCTGGGCCCGTTCGGGGTGACCGTCAACGCGGTCGCGCCCGGCTTCATCGTCACCGACATGACCGCCGCCACCGCCGCCCGGATGAAGGTCGACTTCGAGGCGCTCCAGAAGCACGCCGAGTCGGAGATCGCGGTGCGCCGGGTCGGCCGCCCCGAGGACGTGGCGCACACCATCTCGTTCCTGGCCAGCGAGGGCGCGTCCTTCGTCTCCGGCCAGGTGATCTACGTGGCCGGCGGCCCCAAGGACTGACCCCCCAGCCCCCCCCACCCCACCCCCACGAGCCCCGCCCCGGAACGTCGATCACGCAGTTGTGGTGCCCCGCAAGGCCGGCGAACCCGGCCACAACGGGCACCACGACTGCATGATCGTCACTTGTTCTTCGCGGCGGGGGCGTGGGGGCGTGGGGCGGTGGCGGGGCGTGGGGCGGTGGGGGTCAGGGCGTGGCGGGGCGGGTGCGCCAGAGCCAGAGCAGGCCGAGCACCGGGAGGACCAGCGGGATGTAGCCGTACCCGCTGCCGAACTGCGACCAGACCGTCTCGTCGGGGAAGAGCTCCGGGTCGGCGAGGCTGAGGGCCCCGACGCCGAGCACCCCGACCAGCTCCACGGCGCAGCACGCCAGGGCGACGCGCCGCCCGGCGGCGCCGGCGCGGGCCAGCCCCACCGCCGCGACGATGTAGACGGCCGCGGCGAGGGCCGAGAGCAGGTACGCCACGGGCGCCTCGTCGAACTTCGTGGCGATCTGCAGGCCGGCGCGGCTCGTCGCGGCGATCGCGAAGAGCAGGTAGACCGCGATCAGCAGTCGTCCCGGGCCGGCGTTGGTCCGCTTCACCTCCGGGGCGCGTACGTCAGCCACCCAGCGCCTCCCAGGTCTGCTGGAGCCGTACGGCGACCACCGGCGTGACCAGGCAGACCGCGCAGACGATCGCCGAGCCCCAGCGCGTCGGCTCCATCCGGGCCAGCACCCAGGCCAGCGGCGGCAGGCAGACCAGCGTCGCCAGGTAGCCGAAGAAGGCCCCCGGCTCGCCCGGCCGCTCGCCGGCGCCGAGGGCGACCAGCGCCAGCGCCGCCAGCGCGAGCAGCGCCACCTCCAGCACGGCCAGGCCGACGAACTGCGCCCGGTCCGGCGCGCGATGCCGCAGCGTGGCGACCAGCGCCCAGGCGGCGACGAGGAGCGACAACACGATCGAGGCGGTCGCGAGGAGCCCGTCCACCGGCGAACCCGCCGACGCCGCGCTGGTCATCGGGGCGATCCGGGGTGCGGTTCGGTCACCGGCACAGCCTACTAACCCGCGTAGTACACCCCGCCACCCGCCGCCCCGTCGTTTCACCGGCCACCGCCTTCGTCTGCTTGCCGCCAGCCGTCTTCGTCGGCTCACCCGCCGGGCGGCTGGCGTCCATCGGCGTCGTCCGGGCGGGCGCGGGATCGGGCGACTAGCGTGGACCGGGGCCACGGGTGCCGTGGCGGGACGATGAGGTGGGGGTACTCGTGGTGCGGTTCGGGTTGTTCGGCACCGGTCACTGGGCGGCGGAGACGCACGGCGCGGCGTTGGACGTGCACCCGGGGGTCGCGTTCGCCGGCGTGTGGGGCCGGGACCCGCGCAAGGCCGCCGCCCTGGCCGAGCGCTACGGGGTGCCGGTGTTCGACGACGCCGACGCGCTCATCGACGCCTGCGACGCGATCGCCGTGGCCCTCCCCCCGGACGTCCAGGCCGGCATCGCCGTCCGCGCGGCCACCGCCGGCCGGCACCTGCTGCTGGACAAGCCGCTCTCGTTGAGCGTCGCCGACGCCGACCGGGTGGTCGACGCCGCGCAGGCGGCGGGCGTGGCCTCGGTGGTCTTCTTCACCGGCCGCTACCAGCCGGACGTCGCCGCCTTCCTCGCCTCGACGGCCGCCGTCGGCGGGTGGCACACCGCCAAGGCGATCCGGTTCGGGTCCATCTTCCAGCCCGGCAACCCGTACGGGGCCTCGCCCTGGCGTCGGGAGCACGGCGCGCTGTGGGACGTCGGCCCGCACGCGCTGTCGATCCTTCTGCCGGTGCTCGGCCGGGTCACCCGCGTCGCCGCGATGGACGGGCCGCGCGGGCTCGTCCATCTGCTCCTCACCCACGACGGGGGCGCGACCAGCACGGTGTCGCTGACCCTGGACGCCCCGCAGGAGGCGGTGAGCCGGGAGTTCGTCTTCTACGGCGAGAACGGCGTGGAGACCGTTCCGGCCGGCGAGGGCGACTCGGCGACCGCGTTCGGCGTGGCCATCGACCAGTTGCTGGAGGAGATCGGGTCGGGCACCCGGGACCACCGCTGCGACGTGCGCTTCGGCCGCGAGGTCGTCGCCGTGCTCGCCGCCGCCGAGGCCGCCCGCGCCGAGGGCCGCACCGTCGATCTGCCGGCCTGAGGCGCAGGGTCCACCCCGCCCAGCCGGGAGGGCGCCGCCGAGGCGGAAAAGCGGTCGCCTCGCGGGGCCGGGCGCGGCTAGGGTCGCCGCATGTCCGCGCACGCTCTGATCGAGGGGGTCGGCACGCCGGCCGCCTTCGGGCCGCTCCTGGCGGCCCGCCCGCGAGTCCGGCGTCCGGCCCTGGCCGGCGCGACCCGCGACTGACCCCGCACCGCACCCGCGACGCCACCGCCCCGGCATCCCCGGGCACGGCGCCGCCCCCGCCACGCATCCGGGCCCCGTCCCGGGACCGGGTGCCGCCCGTCGGCGCCACCCGGTCGCCCACTGCGGCGTGGCGGGTTCGCCGTGCGCCGCCGATTACCGCGTTCCGCGTCCCGCACAGGGCCGTCCGAGTCCCCGACCACTCGGACAGGCCCCGCTCGCGGCTGCCTGTCCGTTCCGTCGCCGCACGGCGACAGACAGGACGACGACCCGTGGCGCCCCGCCGTACCCGAGCAACCGAACGCGACCGGTCCCGTCGCGTACTCTCCCAGAACTTCCTCGCCGACCCGGCCGCGATCGCCAGGATGGTGCACGCCGCCCGCCCCGGGCCCGACCGGCTCCTGCTGGAGGTGGGTGCCGGCCGGGGCCAGCTCACCCGGCCGCTCGCGGCCCGCTGCCGGCACCTGACGGCGTACGAGGTGGACCCGGCCGCCGGCGCCGAGCTGGCCCGGGTCTGCGCGGCCCTGCCGAACGTGACCCACCGGCAGGTCGACTTCCTCACCGTCACCCCGCCGCCGGAGGAGTTCGACGTGGTCGGCAACATTCCCTGGTCGCTGACCTCGGCCGTGGTCCGCTGGTGCCTGGGCGCGCCCGGCCTGGGCGCGGCCACCCTGCTCACCCAGTTGGAGTACGCCCGCCGGCGCAGCGGCGACTACGGCCGGTGGACCAGGCTGACCGTGCTGACCTGGCCGGAGTTCGGCTGGCGGCTCGCCGGGCGGGTGCCCCGCACCGCGTTCCGCCCGGTGCCGGGGGTGGACGCCGGCATCCTGCGGATCCAGCGGCGACCGGAGCCGCTGCTGGCCGCGTCGGCGCTGCCGGCGTACCGCCGGATGGTGGAGATCGGCTTCGACGGGGTCGGCGGTTCGCTCGCGGCCTCGCTGGCCCGGCACCACCCGCGGGCGCGGCTGTCGGCGGCGCTGCGGGCGACCCGGCTCGACCCGGCCACCCCGGTCGGGCACGTCTGGCCTGAGCAGTGGCTGGTGCTGTTCCGGCTGCTGCACGCCCGCTGACCGTGCCGCCGCACGCCCGTTGACGGTCAGGCCAGCGTGTTCAGGGCCTCGCTCAGCTCGGCGGGGGAGTCGAACTCCTCCGCCGGCAGGGCGCGGAGCGTCTGGAGCATCTCCGTGCTGACCCCGTTCTCCTGGCCCCAGCGGACCAGGTCCTCGCGGGAGACCGGGTAGTCGAGCCCGGCCAGGTACTCCTGCAACTGCACGCCGGTGACGGTCATGCCGGCGGGCTACCCGCTCAGCCCGCCGGCACACCGCCCCGCCGATCGACCATCGGCGGTTTGCCCCGGCGGCGCGCCGGGTAGCCGCCGGCATGCTGGTTCAGCGGCTCGGCGCGCCGAGCGACTTCGACCCGTTGCTGGAGCGCGTCCGGGACGCCCGGATCGTGATGATCGGCGAGGCGACGCACGGCAACTACGACTACTACCGCCTGCGCGAACAGCTCACCCGCCGGCTGATCGCCGAGTGCGGGTTCTCGTTCGTCGCCGTGGAGGGGGACTGGCCCGACTGCGACCGGGTGCACCGCTCGGTGACCGCCGCCGCGGGCGGGGCCGTCGAGCCGCGTACCGCGCTGGAGCGCTTCGAGCGCTGGCCGACGTGGATGTGGGCGAACGCCGAGGTGGCCCGCTTCTGCTCCTGGTTGCGGGCGTGGAACGTGGAGCGCCCCGAGGACGCCCGGGCCGGCTTCCACGGCCTGGACGTCTACAGCCTCTGGGAGTCCATGCAGGCGATCTTCGACTACCTCGGCGAGGAGGACCCGAACTCGCTGGAGGCGGCGCAGGACGCGTACCGCTGCTTCGAGCCGTACGGCAAGCGGGTCGAGGAGTACGGCATGGCGAGCCGGTTCGTCTCCGCCCGCTGCGAGGAGGAGGTCGTGCGGCTGCTGGCGCGTACCCGCGAACAGGCCGCCGCGGACGGCCCGGACAGCTTCTCGGCCTGGCAGAACGCGGAGGTGGTGGCCGGCGCGGAGCGCTACTACCGGGCGATGGTGCGCGGCGGGCCGGATTCGTGGAACATCCGGGACACCCACATGGCGGACACCCTGGACCGGCTGCTGGAGCGCTACGGTCCGGGCGCGCGGGGCGTCGTCTGGGCGCACAACACGCACGTCGGCGACGCCAGGGCCACCGACATGGCCGCCGACGGGATGGTCAACATCGGCCAGCTCGCCCGCGAACGGCACGGTGCCGACGACGTGGTCCTGGTCGGCTTCGGCGGCTACCGGGGCACGGTGATCGCCGCGCCCCGCTGGGGCTCGCCGGCCGAGGCGATGGTGGTGCCGCCGGCCCGCGCCGGCTCGGTCGAGCACCGGCTGCACGAGCTGATGCCCGAGCGGGCGGTGCTGGTCTTCGGCGGCGACGACCAGCCCGGTTGGGTCACCGGGACCGCCGACCACCGGGCGATCGGGGTGGTCTACGACCCGTCGTTCGAGTCGTGGGGCAACTACGTGCCGACCCGCCTGGGGGAACGCTACGACGCCTTCGTCTGGTGCGACGAGACGACGGCCCTGCACCCGCTCCCGGCCCTGACCACCCCGGGCGAGATGGAAACCTACCCGGCCGGCGTCTGACCCCCTCTCCACCCGGTGATCATGCAGTTGTGGTGCCCGTTACCGCCGGTTTTCGCCGGTTGTGCGGGGCACCACAACTGCATGATCGACAGGTTGGTGGGTCAGGCGCGGGCGGGGGAGCTCTCGTCCAGGTGGGCGCGCAGGCCCTCGCCCTCGATGTCGACGTTGGGCAGGATCTTGTCCAGCCAGCGGGGGAGCCACCAGGCCCGCTTGCCGAGCAGCGACATCACGGCCGGCACGATGGTCATCCGGACCACGAACGCGTCGATGGCGACGCCGACGGCGAGCGCGAAGCCCATCGACTTGATGACCGGGTCCTCGAGGAAGACGAAGCCGCCGAACACCGAGATCATGATCAGCGCGGCGGCGGTCACCACCCGGGCGCCGTGCCCCATCCCGTTGATGGTCGCCTGCTGCGCGGTGTCGCCGTGCACGAAGTCCTCCCGCATCCGGGAGACCAGGAAGACTTCGTAGTCCATCGCCAGGCCGAACAGGATGCCGATCAGCAGGATCGGCAGGAAGCTGACCAGCGGGCCGGGCGTGTCCAGGCCGACCAGGTCCGCGAGGTGCCCCTGCTGGAACACCGCCACGGTGATGCCGAAGGTGGCGGCGACGGTGAGCAGGAAGCCCAGCGCGGCCTTGACCGGCACCAGCAGCGAGCGGAAGACCAGCATCAGCAGCAGCACCGAGAGCCCCACCACCAGCAGCAGGTAGACCGGCAGGGCGTCGGAGAGCTTCTCGGAGACGTCGATGCCGATCGCGGTCGCCCCGGTCAGCAGCACGTCGACGTCGCGGAACTCGCCCACCGCCGCGCGGACGTCGTTGACCAGGGTCTCGGTGGCCTCCTCGGTCGGGCCCGTCTTCGGCACCACCCCGAGCAGCGCGGTGCGGCCGTCCGGGCTGAGCTGCGGCGGGGCCACCGCGAGGACGTTCTCGGTGCGCTGGACCAGCGCGGTGACCTGCGGGATGGCGGCCGCGGTCGCCTGCGGGGTGTCCCCGGCGACCACCACCGCGAGCCGGCCGGTGAAGCCCGGCCCGAAGCCCTCGGTGATCAGGTCGCTCGACTCCCGGGCCGGCGAGCCGACCGGCGCGGTGCCCGCGTCGGGCAGCGCCAGCCGCATGTCGGGCGCGGGCAGCGCGAGCAGCCCCAGCCCGATCAGCCCGACCAGGATGACCGGCACCTGGAACCGGGTGACGAGGCGCGCCCAGCGGAACCCGAAGCCCGACCGGTCCTCGGCCGGCGGGGTGGCCGCACCGGCGGCGTCGACCGCGCCGTCCCCGGCCGGCACCGTCGAGCGTAGCTTGCGGGGCAGCACCCTGCGGCCGGCGAAGCCGAGCAGGGCCGGCTGGAGCGTGATCGCGACCAGCACCGCGACGGTGACCGTGCCGGCGGCGGCCAGACCCATCACCGTCAGGAACGGGATGTTCACCACGGCGAGCCCGGCCAGCGCGATGACCACGGTGGCGCCGGCGAAGACCACGGCCGAGCCGGCGGTGCCCACGGCGCGGCCCACCGCCTCGTCCGGCGGCAGACCCTCGATCAGGTTCTGCCGGTAGCGGGAGGTGATGAAGAGCGAGTAGTCGATGCCGACCGCGAGGCCGAGCATCAGGGCGAGGATCGGCGCGGTGCTGCTCAGGTCGACCACGCTGCTGATCGCGAAGAGACCCGCCATGCCGACGCCCACGCCGATCAGCGCGTTGAGCATGGTCATCCCGGCCGCCACCAGCGAGCCGAACGTGACCACCAGGACGATCGCGGCGACCGCCACACCGATCGCCTCGGTGGAGCCGACCTCCGGCACGCTGCTGAGCACCTCGCCGCCGGGCGCGACCTCCCAGCCCTGGGCCTCGGCCCGCTCGCCGACCTTCTCGTACGCCTCGCGCTGGGCGTCGGTCACCTCGTCGGCGCCGGTGGCGAACTGGACCTGGACCAGCGCGTACCGGCCGTCCGGGGAGACCGCCCCCACCTGGAACGGGTCGACGGCGCCGACGACGCCGGGCAGCGTCGCGGCCTCCTGGGCGAGTTCCTTCACCACGGCCTGTCCCTGCGGGCCGGCGAGCGCGCCGTCGGCGGGCGCCTTGACCGCGATCGTGCCGGTCGCGCCGCTGGCCGCCGGGAACTGCTCGGCGAGCAGGTCCAGGGCGCGCTGCGACTCCGTGCCGGGCATGGTGAAGTTGTCGGCTATCGGGCCGCGCAGGGTCGCGGCGGCGAGTCCGAGACCGACGAGTACGACGAGCCAGATCGCCGCGACGAGTCGCCGCCGGCGCATCGAGCCCCGGCCGAGCCGGTAGAGCAGGGTGGCCATGAGTTCCTTGTCCTCGGTCGTGGATGGTTGGGGACGGATCAGTCGACGGGCTCCAGTGCCCGCCGGGCGAGCGCCAGCAGGGCGGCGCGCAGCTCCTCGTCGGGCACGTCGGCGAACTCCCCGCAGCTCTCGGAGATGCCGGCGAGCAGCACCAGGGCCGCGATCCGGGCGGACGGGCGTTGCGGGTGCCCGGCGAGCGCGTCGACCAGCCGCTCGGAGATCCGCTGGATGTGCGCGAAGGCGGGCTGCTGGAGCAGCTCCGGGAACTCGCCCCGGAGCAGGGCGATCTCGCGCCGGAAGCGGACCGCGAGGTCGACGAAGCCCTCGGCGGCGACCCGCTGGGCGGCCGCGCCGCGATGCGCGCGGATCCGCTCGTCGAGCGCCTGGAGAACGCCGATCGCCGGGGCCATCAGCTCGGTGAGGATGGCCTCCTTGTTGGCGAAGTGGTAGAGCACCGCCGCCTTGGAGCAGCCCACCTCGCGGGCGATGTCCTGCAACGAGGTGCCCCGGTAGCCGGTCGTCGCGAAGCGTCGAGCCGCCGCCACGAGGATCTCGTCGTGCGTCTCCGGAACCATCCGCGCCATGCCGGTCCACCTCCCCGACCAGCATGCCTGACCGATCGGTCAGACCCTGACCGATCGGTCAGATGGAGGGCGTGGCCTTCCCCACACGCTTCCGAGGTTTACCGCTGCGGCGGCTCGGAGGGGCCGACGTGCCGGCCGTGCCGACGTGACTCCCGGGGCGCCCGAGGCCGGCGTGAGGCCGTGGCCGGCGTGGCGGGTGGCGCAGTGGAAGGTCGTGGGTGCCTCAGGCCTCCGGTGGCACCCGTGAGGTGCCTCCGAGCCGTCGGCGCGTCAGTCGACCGCGCCGTGCGCCCGGTCGTACGCGGCCCGGGCGTCGGCGATCGCGCTGCGGTGCCGCTCCGCCCAGCTGGTCAGGGCGACCAGCGACTCGTAGAGCTCCAGCGCGATCGGGGTGGCGGTGTACTCCACCTTCGGCGGGACGGTCGGATAGACCTCCCGGTGCAGCAGGCCGTCGCGTTCCAGGTTGCGCAGGGTCAGGGTGAGCATCCGGCGGCTGATCCCCTCCACGCAGCGCTCCAGTTCGGTGAAGCGCACCGGGCCCTGGGAGGCGGCCACCAGGATGCCGATGCTCCACTTGCCGCCCACCCGGTCGAGCACCTCACGGACCGTGCAGGCCTTGGCTTGGCCCGGGGTGAAGGGCTCGTCGACCGCCTCGCACGCCTGGGGCGCCCGCCCGACGGTCACATCGCTGTTCCCCTGGGACATGAAAGTGCCTCCTTACGCTCCGCCTCATGGTCACAGAGGATGGCCCTGGTAACAAACCGTGCACCTAGGGGGCGTCCGATGTCCACCCGTACCGTCGATTCCCGCTGGCCGGCGCTGCTCCTGCTCTGCGCCGGCAGCCTGATGATCATCCTGGACGGCAGCGTCGTCGCGGTGGCGCTGCCGGCCATCCAACGGGACCTCGGTTTCACCGCGACCGGCCTGGCCTGGGTGGTCAACGCCTACCTCGTCGCCTTCGGCGGGCTGCTGCTGCTCGGCGGACGCCTGGGCGACCTGCTCGGCCGCCGGGCGGTCTTCCTGGCCGGCGTCGCGCTGTTCACCCTCGCCTCGCTGCTCTGCGCGGTCGCGACCGGCCCGGCGGTGCTCGTGGTGGCGCGCTTTCTCCAGGGCGCCGGCGGGGCGCTCACCATGGCGGTCAGCCTCGGCATGATCGTCCGGCTCTTCCCCGCCCCGGGCGAGCGGGCCCGGGCCATCGCCGTCTTCAGCTTCACCGGCGCCGCCGGTTCGTCGATCGGGATGCTCGCCGGGGGAGTCCTCACCGACCTCGCCGGTTGGCCCGCCATCTTCGGGATCAACCTGCCGATCGGGCTGGGGATCCTGCTGGGCGCCGTACGCCTGCTCGACGCCGACCGCGGCGTCGGGCTGCGGGCGGGCCTGGACCTGCTCGGGGCGGCGCTGGTCACCGCCGGCCTGATGCTCGCCGTGCTGGCGATCGTGGGCGCCGGCGAGCACGGCTGGGCCTCGGCCCGGACGGTCGGCGCGGCCGGGTTCGCGGCGGCGCTGCTCGGGGCGTTCGCGCTGCGGCAGCGGGCGACCGCCACCCCGCTGCTCCCGCCGCGGGTGCTGCGTACCCCCGACCTGGTCGCCGCCAACGTCGTGCAGTTCCTGATGGTCGCCGCGTTCTTCGGCTTCCAGTTTCTGCTCGCGCTGGAACTCCAGCTGGTGCTCGGCCTCGACGCGGCGGCCACCGGGCTGGCCTTCCTGCCCACGCCGGTGGTGATCGCGCTGGTCTCGCTCGGTCTCGCCGGCCGGCTGACCGCCCGGTACGGCGCCCGACCGGTGCTGCTCACCGGGCTCGCGCTGGCAGTGGTCGGGTTCCTGCTGCTCGCCCGGCTCCCCGTCGACGGCGGCTACCTGACCGACGTGCTCCCCGCGCTGCTCGTCTTCGGCGCTGCCGGCGGGCTCTCGCTGCCGGCGGTGACGACCCTGGCGATGGCCGGCGCCGACCCGGCGGACGCCGGGCTCGCCTCCGGGCTGGTCAACACCACCCAGCAGGTCGGCGGCGCGCTCGGGCTGGCCGCGCTCGCGACCCTGGCCGCCACCCGCACCGACGGCCTGCGGGACGCCGGGTGGGCGGCGGCCGACGCGCTCGCCGCCGGGTACCGGACCGCCTTCGCCGTGGCCGCCGCCCTCGTCACGGCCGCCCTCCTGCTCGCCCTGGCGACCCTGCGCCGTCGCCCGGCCCCGGAACCCGCCCCGGCCCGGACCGCACCCCCGCTGCGGGCCCCGACGGCCTGACCACCTCCGCCCGGCGCTGACCGTGCCCCGGACAGGCCGAGCTGCGCGGCGAGCGCCCGGGTGGCGGGCAGCCGGGCCGACGGGGCGAGCCGGCCGTCCCGGATCGCGTCGCGCAGCGCCCGCTCCAGCCCCGCCCGGCGCCCGGCCGACGCGTCCAGCTCCAGATGCAGGTCGACGCCGAAAGCGGCCCAGTCCACCGGCACGGCATTGGAGCTCAGAGCCGGGCGCCGGCCGGCCGAGAATCGGCGTATGACCGACGACCTTGCCGGCCGGGCGGCGGCGCTGCGCGCGCAGCACCGGCCCGGTGACCCGCTGATCCTGCCCAACGCCTGGGACGCCGGCTCCGCCCGCCAGGTCGCCGCCGCCGGCTTCCCGGCCGTGGCCACCAGCAGCAGCGCCGTCGCCGAATCGCTCGGCCACGCCGACGGCGAGGCCGCCCCGCCTGGGGAGATGTTCGCCGCCGTGGCCCGCGTCGCCCGCGCGGTCGCCGTCCCGGTCACCGCCGACCTGGAGCGGGGGTACGGGCTGCGCCCCGCCGAGCTGGTGGAGCGCCTGCTCGACGCCGGGGCGGTCGGGCTCAACCTGGAGGACTCGGACCCGCGTACCGGCCGGTTGGTCGACGCCGGGGCGCAGGCCGACCTGCTGGCCGAGGTCCGGGCGGCGGCCGACGCGGCCGGGGTGCCCGTGGTGCTCAACGCCCGGATCGACGTCTTCCTCGATGCTGGCGGCGACCCCGCCGCCCGGCTCCCCGATGCGGTCCGCCGGGCCACCCGCTACCTCGCCGCCGGCGCGGACTGCGTATACCCGATCCTGCTCGCCGACCCGGCGGTGCTGTCCGCGCTGGTGGCGGCCGTGCCCGGCGCGGTGAACGCGCTCGCCCGACCCGGCGCGCCGGCGGTGTCGGAGCTGGCCGCGCTCGGGGTGGCCCGGGTCAGCTACGGCGGGGGCCTGTACGCCGCCGCGCGCGGGCACACCCAGCGGCTGCTCGACGCCGTCCGGGCCGGCGGCGACCCGTTCGTCGCGGTCCGCTCCGCCGCGTCCGGTTGACCGCCGGCCCCCGGGCCGCGAAGGTGGTCGGATGAGTGGCGCTGACGAGACCCGGGACGGGGTGTCGCTGACCAACCTCGACCAGCCGCTGTTCGACGGCGCCGACGCGACCAAGCGGGACCTGGTCGACTACCTCGACGCGGTGCACGAGCGGATCCTGCCGCAGCTGCGCGGCCGGCCGCTGTCGGTGATCCGGGTCCGGCCGGGGCAGCCGCCGTTCATGCAGAAGAACCTGCCGAAGTACACCCCGGACTGGGTGGCCCGCACCCCGGTCTGGGCCGAGGCGTCGCACCGCGAGATCTCGTACGCGCTCTGCGACGACCGGCGCACCCTGCGCTGGTTCGCCAACCAGCGCGCGCTGGAGTACCACCCCACCCTGGCCACGGTCGACGACCTGCACCGCCCCACCCACCTGGTGCTGGACCTCGACCCCCCGGAGGGTGACTCCTTCGCGTTGGCGGTCGCCGCCGCGCGGCTGGTCCGGCAGGCGCTCGCCGACGCGGGGCTCGCCGGTGCGGTCAAGACCAGCGGGGCCAAGGGCGTGCACGTCTTCGTGCCGGTGGCGCAGGGCGCCACGGTGGAGGACATGGCCGCCGCGACCCGCGCGGTGGCCGCCCGCGCCGAACGGTTGGACCCGGCGCTGGCCACCACCGCCTTCATCCGCGAGGACCGGGGCGGCAAGGTGTTCGTCGACTCGACCCGGGCCGGCGGGGCGACCGTGGTGGCCGCCTACAGCCCCCGGCTGCGGCCGGGCGTGCCGGTCTCCTTCCCGGTCGACTGGGCCGACCTGGGCGACGTGACCCCGGCGGACTTCACGATCCGTACCGCCCCGGCGCTGGTCGCCGAGCGCGATCTCTGGGCCGAGCGGCTGCCCGCGCCGCAGCGACTCCCGGCGGACCTGGTCGCGGAGGGCCACACCATCCCGGTCGCCCGCGTGCAGGCCATGCACGAGGGCAAGCGCCGGGCCCGCGCCCGCCGCGCCGCCGACTGACGTACGCCCGCCGCCCGTCGGCCCCCTCCGTCGCCTGTCGCCGGCCACCCGTCGGTCCGTCGCCTGTCGGCCCTCCGTCGCCTGTCGACCCCGTCGCCTGTCGGCCCTCCGTCGCCTGTCGTGGGTTGCCCCTCGACCATGCCCGTCGGCCACCTCGGCTACGTCGGGAAGCGACGCCCGACCGCGCGGGCGGGCGACCGGTCCGTGCCGCCGTACGTCCAGAGTCGACGCCGCGTTCGCGCCGTCGGGCGGCAGACGGGCGGCGGCGGCCGCCCTAGCGTCGACGACGACCCCAGCGGACGGCGCCAGCACGGCGTCGACTGGATCGGCAGGAGGACCCATGACCCGCGACAAGCTGACCTGGACGGTGCTCATCGCTCTGGTGTGGACGGCGATGATGTCGTTCGGCGGCGTCGCCGCCGAGACCGTGATGCTCTACCCCAACATCTTCGGCGACCCCCCGGCGTCGCTCGACCGGGCCCGCGAGTTCCTGGTGGCGGGCGGCCCGAGTGACTACTTCCCGCCGCTCGGCGCGACCGTCGTGCTCGCCTGCCTCGCGGCGGCGGTGCTCACCTGGCGCGACCGCCGGCTGCGCTGGTGGATCGCCGGCGCGGCCGTGGTCTTCGTCGCCTGCGAGTTCCTGTTCTCGGTCTTCTTCTTCTGGCCGCGCAACGAGATCATGTTCGTCGACCCGGTCGGCACGCACTCCCCGGAGTACCTGCGTCAGGTCGCGGCCGAGTTCGTCGCCGGGCACCGGGTGCGGCTGGTGGGCGGGGCGGTGACGGCCGCGTTGGCGTTCACCGCGCTGCTGCGCTGGGCCCGCGCGACCGCGCCTCGGACCTGACGGAACCGCCCGACGCCTTCCGCCCGTCCCGACCGGGCGGCGGCCGGAGCACAGGAGGAGGCCGCCGACCAGGTTTCCTGGTCGGCGGCCTCTCCTGCTGCTTGTCGTCGTGCCCCGGCACGATTGGCACCTGCGCCCCCGCCCCCGGAGAGATGTGCCCCCATCCGTGCGGCAGGCGCTGGCGTAGCCAGCCGCGCGAGGCGGTGGGCGGAGTCGTCCGTGTTCACGCCCGGTGCCCGGCGACGCAGCGGCTTCCCGCGCGGCCGGCACGTGCCCCTGTGGCAACCATGATCCAGTAGTCTCCCGCTCATGATCGCGCTGCCCTCGCCTCGCGTTCATGGCGAGTCCGCGCCGCTGCGGCCCGCTCCGCCGCCACCCGTGCTGCGGCCAGTCCATCTCTGAGGAGGATCTGGTGATCAGAGCCCATGCGAAGACCCTGGCCTTGATTGTCGGCGTGCTCTTCGTCCCGTTGATCCTGGTCGGATGCGCAAGAAGTGAGGATTCGGGGGAGACCAGGATCTTCGAGATCGAGAACACGGAGGAGGTCTTCGGCAAGAAGGACGAAGACGCCGTGACCGTCAGGAAGCACTACATGATCCTGAACCCGCCCGAGGATCTGACGGAACTGAAGGAACTGGTCGACAAGTACGGCAAGGAGCATCCAGTCGAGCGGGAAATCGAAGCGGCAGAGGGAAAGACCCGCTTCTTCCACATGTACTTCTACCGGGAGAGCGACGACCTGCCGAGGAACTGGCAGCCGGATGAGGGCTACCTGAGCACGGATCGGATGGAGCACCACAAGAACGATCTCATTGCGGCGATAGATTGGTCGGACGCAGACCCGCAAAAAGAATACTACAGTTATGAAAAGAGCAAGGATGGGAAGATCGTCAAGCGGATGCGTTTCGTGGGGAACCAGCTTGTCGAGTGAGCTGGAGTCTCAAGCAGGTGTGCAGCGGTTGCGATAACTTCCACACGCGCCGCACCTGGTCCGCAGCTGGCCCCGCCGACGCCCGGTGGTGGTGAGCCCCGAGCAGCCGAAACCGCCCTTCGGCCGAAGCGGGCCGGCCGGCCGATCACCGGAGAGCCCTGCGTGGTCCCTTCCGGCAGGGTGTCCACCGCGGTGCAATCGCGCCGGACCAACTCCACGGTCCCGATCATCGCGGCGTCGGTGGCCGCGCCTCCGCCCGCCTGGATGATCCGGCTCGGCCCACGCCAGGAGGCGCGCCCCGTCGGTAGCCACCTCTTCCGGGGCGAGTGGTCCGACCAGATCCTCTTCGCCATCGTGGCCCGCGAACGGTGGTCACGCGCGCCGCCAGTCCAGGCGGCTGGAGTTCCCGTCCTGCGCTCGGCCACGACTGACCCGCGCCGAACTTCGGCACCCAGCGGGCGCAGACGCCCGTCACGGGCCGCTGACAGCCGGACGTGGCCGGACGCACGACAAAGGCCGCTGCCTGGGCTTGCCCTGGTCAGCGGCCTTGATCGTGCTCATCGTGGTGCCCCCGGCAGGATTCGAACCTGCGCCCCCGCCTCCGGAGGGCGGTGCTCTATCCCCTGAGCTACGGGGGCTCAGCGACTCGAGAAGACTAGCAAACGCCTCCCCGGAACGCCGAATCGGTATCCGGTGCCCGCCCTCGTGTCGCCCTGCCCGGTACTGCCTGCGCCGCAGGCCGTTCCGAGAGGAGGGCGGACGCCCTCAGGCGGCACGAGTGGAGCCTCACGGCTGTGTCCCGTCGTCCGATGCGACCATGACGTTCCACTCGTCGATGCCCGCCGGCCGCTTCGGCCGTCGCGCCGGGTCGGGCGGGCCCGGCTCGGGCCGTCGCACCTGACGTCGGGCGTACGGTGCGGGCGCCGGCGCTGTGGGTGGTCAGGCGGCGACGGCGCGGCCGCAGCTGGGCAGCGGGTGCAGCACGATGCGGCGGGGCAGGCGCCGGGGCCACTCGTTGCGGGGCCAGGAGCCGTCCACGATCAGGTGCACGGTCCGCTGCTCCTCGCCGCTGAGCCGCAGCACGAAGTCACGGGGGAGCGGCGGGTCGACCGACGGTGTGGTGATCATGAAGCGCACCCGGCCGCGGGACGAGACGGCGGAGATGACGTCCGCCGCCGGCATCGTGCCGCGCAGGCGTACCCGGCCGATCCAGTAGACCTCGGCGAGGTGCTCCTGGGCCGCCCGGGTGATGGCCGGGTACTCGCTGCGCACCCAGCGCTCCACCGCGCCGACGCAGAGGCCGCAGGCCCGCTCCCGGGGCTCCCGCGGGCCCAGCCCCCAGGCCCGCAGGTACGCCCCGACCGCCCCGGCGTCCATGGGCGCCTCGAAGCGGCGCTGGATGAGGGCGTGCAGGCTCTGTCGCGTCCACAGCTCCTCGTCCAGCCCCAGCTCGTCGGGGTAGACGCCCCGCAGGACGTCGATGAGTTCGAGCTCCTGTTCGCGGCTGAGCGTTCCCGGCTCGCCCTGCCGCTGTCCGCGACGGACGGCTGCCACCGCCCCGTCACCGCCGATGGTGTGGCGCCGGCACCAGCTGGTGACCGAGCGCCGTGCGTCTCTCAGTGCAACCCCCACGTCCTGCGCAACGAGCCCGAATCGCAACTGGTCACGATATGTGTGGAGAAAACTCTCTTAGTGTCGGAATCGGGCGTTCCGGTCAATCAGGTCGTTCGCCCGTCAGGCCGGACGCGGAGCGGTCGCGGCGTGGTCGGCGCACGCGTGGACGGAGAGCAGCGCGAGGGTGGCGCGGGGCGCGACGGCCGGGCCGGTAACCGGGCGCGGGAAGGTCGCTTCGGCCTCGGGCCGGGAACGGCGAGAGGTCCGCGTCGGCCGGGGTGAACCGGCGGCGACGCGGACCTCTCGACGGACAGCGGGGCGGCGGAGGCGGGGTCAGCCGCCCAGCCGCTGCAGCGCGTTCTGGAGATTGGTGAGGTCGTTGCGCTGGGTGTTCTTCATGGTCTGCGCGGTCCGGACCACGTCGGGCTCGTCGCTCACGTCGAGGATGCCGTCGATCATGTGGATGCCGCCCAGGTGATGCTTGATCATCATCCGCAGGAACAGCACGTCCAGCTCGCGGCCCTCGGCCGCGTGCAGCTTCGCCATCTCCTCGGGGGTGGCCATGCCCGGCATCAGCCCGTTCTGGACCATCGCGGTGCCGTCGGGCATCCACGACATCGACGGCTCGCTGCCCGCCGGGTCGAGCCCCCATGAACGCAGCCACGCCTGCATGATGCCGAGCTCACCCTGCTGGGCGGCGGCGATGTCGCCGCCGATGCTGCGGACCTCCGGGTCCGTGCCCCTGTCGAAGGCGATCATGCCCATCTCCACCGCCTGCGCGTGGTGGGTCGTCATGTCCCGGGCGAAGCCCGCCTCCGCCGAGCTGTCGCCGGGCCGGGTCAGTCGGGGCGTCAGCAGGCCGCCGGCGTACCCGAGGAGCAGCCCGACCACGACGGCGAGGGCCAGCGCGGCGGTGCCCCAGCGGCGCGCGGACGGCCGCCGCTCCTCCGGAGCCGGGCCGGCCGGCTCGCTGGTTCCGATCATGGTCGGGGTGCTCATCGCTCTCCTCAGCCCATCTGCGGGTTGTCGCGCGGGGCGGTGCCGGTGGCGGTGATGCCCCCGCTGCACAGCGCGGTCGGACCCTCGATCGAGGCGTTCACCCGCAGCGTCTTGACGAACTCGTCGATCCGGCTGTCGTCGGCGTTGTCGACCTTGAGCTGGTAGCCCCAGGCCTGCAGGGAGATCGGCTTGTCCAGCCCCTCGAACGGGCTGAGCATCAGCTTCTCCTTGCCCCGCACCTTGTCGGCGAGCTTCGTCACCTGGTCGGCGGGCAGGTCGGGGCGGTAGGTGATCCAGACCGTGCCGTGCTCCAGGCTGTGCACCGCGTGCTCGTTGGCGATCTGGGTGGGGTAGACGTCACCCATGCAGTTCTGCCAGGCCGCATTGTGCGGGCCGGCCACCGGCGGCAGCACCGTGTAGGTGATGGGGCCGGCCTTGTGGTTGCCGCCCGAGACGAGGTCCTTGTCCTTCTCGCGGTAGTTGACGATGCCCTCGATCGCGTCGGCCCGGTCCTCCCAGGGCTTGGCGCCCTGGAACGTCGCCCAGGCGCCGTAGCCGATGATCGCCACGGCCAGCACACCCACGGCGACGAAGAGCGCGATCGGCCCCCAGGAGCGGCCCTGGCTCACCTTCACCGGGGCGATGGGCTTGCGGCCCTTGCCCCCTGCGCCGGGACGGGTGCCCGTCGGCTTGCCGGACCCGGCCTTGGCGCCGGTGGACCCGGTCCTGGCGGCGCCGGACCCGGCCTTGGCGCCGGCGGCCGGCCGGCCCGCTGCCGGCTTCTTGCCGGTGCTGACCACGTTCGGACGGCGCTCAGGGCCGCCCGGGGTGCTGATGCTCATGGTGCCTCGTCAGGTCGGTCGGTCAGGGGATCCGGCGGGCCGGTCTCACACACTGGGTCGCCGCCGCGGGTGCCGAGTCTACCCCCGATAACATGGATCGGTGACTCCCGCAGAACTCGCCGAGGTCGTCCTATCCGCAGCCCACGCCGTCTTCACCGAGCGTGGCCTGGACCGCTCCGCCCTGCCGGAGCGGACGGTGGTCGAGCGACCCCGCAACCCCGAGCACGGCGACTACGCCTCCACGCTGGCTCTCCAGCTCAGCAAGAAGGTGGGCGTCCCGCCGCGCGAGCTGGCCACGGCGCTGGCCGACCAGCTCGGCCGGGCCCCGGGGGTCAAGTCGGTGGAGATCGCCGGCCCGGGCTTCCTCAACATCCGGCTCGACGCGGCCGCCGCCGGGCAGCTCGCCCGGGCGATCGTCGAGGCCGGTGAGGCGTACGGCCGCAGCGACCGGCTCGCCGGCCAGCGGATGAACCTGGAGTTCGTCTCGGCGAACCCGACCGGCCCGGTGCACATCGGCGGCGTCCGCTGGGCGGCCGTCGGCGACGCGCTCAGCCGGCTCCTGCGCGCCACGGGTGCCGACGTGGGCACGGAATACTACTTCAACGACGCGGGCTCCCAGATCGACCGGTTCGCCCGCTCCCTGCTCGCCGCCGCCAAGGGCGAGCCGGCCCCCGAGGACGGCTACGCCGGGGCGTACATCACCGAGATCGCCGACGCCGTCCGGAAGATCCGTCCCGACGTGCTGGAGCTGGACGACGCCGCGGCCCAGGAGGTCTTCCGGATCGAGGGCGTGCAGTTGATGTTCGCTGAGATCAAGTCCTCGCTGCGCGGCTTCGGGGTCGAGTTCGACACCTACTTCAACGAGAAGGACCTGCACGACCGGGGCGAGCTGGACCTGGCCCTGCAGCGGCTGCGCGAGCAGGGTCGGGTGTTCGAGTCCGACGGCGCGACCTGGCTGCGCACCACCGACTTCGGCGACGACAAGGACCGGGTGCTGCGCAAGTCCAACGGCGAGTGGACCTACTTCGCCGCCGACTGCGCCTACTACCTCGACAAGCGGGAGCGCGGCTTCGACCGGGTCGTGATCATGCTGGGCGCCGACCACCACGGCTACATCGGCCGGATGAAGGCGATGTCGGCGTGCTTCGGCGACGACCCGGAGCGCAACCTGGAGATCCTGATCGGCCAGATGGTCAACCTGGTCCGCGACGGCGCCCCGGTCCGGATGAGCAAGCGGGCCGGCACCGTGGTGACCCTGGAGGACCTGGTCGACGCGATCGGCGTGGACGCCTCCCGGTACGCGCTGGCCCGCTACTCCAGCGACTCCCCGATCGACATCGACGTGGAGCTGTGGACCCGGGCCACCCGCGACAACCCGGTCTACTACGTGCAGTACGTGGCCGCCCGGACGGCCAGCGTGGGCCGCAACGCCGCCGAGGTGGGGCTGACCCGGGGCGACGCCGAGGCGTTCCGCCCGGAGCTGCTCGGGCACGAGAAGGAGAACGAGCTGCTCAAGGCCCTCGCCGAGTTCCCCGCCGTGGTCGCCGCGGCGGCCGAGCTGCGCGGCCCGCACCGGGTCGCGCGCTACCTGGAGGAGCTGGCCGGGGCCTACCACCGGTTCTACGACGAGTGCCGGATCCTGCCGCGCGGCGACGAGGAGGTCACCGACCTGCACCGGGCCCGGCTCTGGCTGAACGACGCCACCCGCACCGTGATCGCCAACGGCCTGCGCCTGCTCGGCGTCTCGGCCCCCGAGAGGATGTGAGCGCCGTGCGAGCGCGAGGAGTGAGCCTGCCAGGCCCCCAGTCGCGAAGCGAAGACCGGTAATGCGTGCTCACGAGGCCGGTGCGCTGCACGGCGACATCGGTAGCCGGGGGCCGGCGTGGCTGCGTCCCCCGGTCGACGTCAACGCCCTGGTGCCCCAGCTCTGGCCGCGCAACGTGACGCGCGACGGCGACGGCGTGCTCGCGGTGGCCGGGCTCGGCGTCCGCGACATCGCGGCCGAGTTCGGCACCCCGGTGTACGTCCTCGACGAGGACGACCTGCGCTCGCGCTGCCGAGACTTCCGCACCGGCTTCGACGGCGTCGACGTCTACTACGCCGGCAAGGCCTTCCTCTGCCGCGCCGTGGTCCGGATGATCTCCGATGAGGGCCTGCACCTCGACGTGTGCACCGGGGGCGAGCTGGCCACCGCGCTGTCGGCCGGGATGCCGCCCGAGCGGATCGGCTTCCACGGCAACAACAAGTCGGTGGCCGAGCTGACCCGGGCGCTCGACGCCGGGGTCGGCCGGATCATCCTCGACTCGTTCGACGAGATCGACCGGCTCACCGCGCTCGCCCGCGAGCGGGGCGTCCGCCCCCGGGTGATGATCCGGGTCACGGTCGGCGTCGAGGCGCACACCCACGAGTTCATCGCCACCGCCCACGAGGACCAGAAGTTCGGCTTCTCCCTCGCGGGCGGGGCGGCGGCCGATGCGGCCTTCCAAGTGCTCGACGAGGGCGTGCTGGAGCTGCGCGGCCTGCACTCGCACATCGGCTCGCAGATCTTCGACGCCAGCGGCTTCGAGGTCTCCGCCCGCCGGGTGCTCGGCCTCCAGTCGCAGATCCGCGACGCGCGCGGGGTGGAGCTGCCCGAGCTGGACCTCGGTGGCGGCTTCGGCATCGCGTACACCACCCAGGACGACCCGGCCACCCCGCAGGACCTGGCGAAGCGGCTGCGCCGGATCGTCGAGTCCGAGTGCGCGGCGGAGCGGCTGGCGGTGCCGCACCTGTCGATCGAGCCGGGCCGGGCGATCGTGGGGCCGGCCATGTTCACCCTCTACGAGGTCGGCACGGTCAAGGACGTGGACGGGATCCGGACGTACGTGAGCGTCGACGGCGGGATGAGCGACAACATCCGTACCGCGCTCTACGACGCGTCCTACTCCGCGACGCTGGCGTCCCGCGCGTCGACCGCCGAGCCGCTGCTCGCCCGCGTGGTGGGAAAGCACTGTGAGTCCGGGGACATCGTGGTGAAGGATGAATTCCTGCCCGCCGACGTGCAGCCCGGAGATCTTGTCGCGGTGCCGGGCACCGGCGCCTACTGCCGGAGCATGGCCAGCAACTACAACCACGTGCCCCGCCCCCCGGTGGTCGCGGTGCGGGGCGGCCAGGCGCGCCTGATCGTCCGGCGGGAGACCGAAGAGGACCTGCTGGCATTGGATGTGGGATGACGTCACCTGTGCGCCTGGCACTGCTCGGCTGCGGCACGGTCGGTAGCGAGGTGGTCCGGCTGCTGCACGAGCAGGCGGCCGACCTCGCCGCCCGGATCGGCGCCCCGCTGGAGATCGCCGGCATCGCCGTACGCCGTCTCGGCCGCGACCGTGGCGACCTGCCGGTCGACCCGACCCTGTTCACCACCGACGCGCTCGGCCTGATCAAGCGCGACGACGTGGACGTGGTCGTCGAGGTCGTCGGGGGCATCGAGCCGGCGCGGGGCTGGCTGGTGGAGGCGCTGCGGGCCGGCAAGAGCGTGGTCACGGCCAACAAGGCGCTGCTCGCCGAGGACGGCGCCGCCCTGCACGACGCGGCGGCCGAGGGCGGCGGCGACCTCTACTACGAGGCGTCCGTGGCGGGGGCGATCCCGCTGCTGCGCCCGCTGCGCGAGTCGCTGCACGGCGACCGGATCAACCGGGTCACCGGCATCGTCAACGGCACCACCAACTTCATCCTCTCCGCCATGGACGCGACCGGCGCCGGCTTCGCGGAGGCGCTGGAGGAGGCCACCGAGCTGGGCTACGCCGAGGCCGATCCGACCGCCGACGTGGAGGGCTTCGACGCGGCGGCGAAGGCGGCCATCCTCGCTTCGCTGGCGTTCCACACCCGGGTCGGCGCGGCCGACGTGCACCGGGAGGGCATCACCGAGGTCACCGCGGCCGACGTGGCCAGCGCCAAGGCGATGGGGTGCACCATCAAGCTGCTCTGCATCGCCGCCCGGGGCGCCGACGCCGCCGGCCGGGAGACGGTCAGCGTGCGGGTGCACCCCGCGATGATCCCGCTGGGCCACCCGCTGGCCAGCGTCGGCGACGCGTTCAACGCGGTCTTCGTCGAGGCCGAGGCGGCCGGGCCGCTGATGTTCTACGGCCGGGGTGCCGGCGGCGCGCCGACCGCCAGCGCGGTGCTGGGCGACGTGGTGGCGGTCTCCCGCAACCGGCTCGCCGGGGTGCGGTCGGCCAGCGAGAGCGCGTACGCCGACCTGCCGGTGCGGCCGATGGGGGAGGCGCTGACCCGCTACCACATCAGCCTGGACGTGGCCGACCGGCCGGGTGTGCTGGAGGCCGTCGCCGGGGTGTTCGCCCGGCACGACGTGTCGATCGCCACCGTGCGGCAGGGCCCGGCGGGCGGGGGCCCGGCCGGCCGGGGCGAGGACGCCGACCTGGTCATCGTCACCCACGTGGCCCCCGACGCGGCGCTCGCCGCGACCGTACGCGAGCTGCGCGGGCTGGACATCGTCCGCTCGGTGGCGAGCGTGCTGCGGGTGGAGGGCGGGCTGTGACCGGCCCGCTGGCCCCCCGGACGGCACCGCCGGGCGGGTCGCGGTCGCGACGGCACGGGCCGGGCGGTGACCGGTCGCTGGCCGCCCCGGCGGGGCGGGCGCTTCCGCGTCTCGCCTGATGGTTAACTGCGGGTGCGCCGACGGGCACCGGGCGATGCTGGTCCAGGCTGGAGGCGTACCCGGCGCGGCGGGGCGGTAGAGGCGAGGGAGAACGACATGTGGCGGGGTCTGATCGACGCGTACCGGGATCGGCTGCCGGTCACCGACGCCACCCCGGTCGTGACCCTGCACGAGGGGAACACCCCACTGCTGCCCGCGCCCGTGCTCTCCGCCCGGCTCGGCTGCGACGTGCACCTGAAGGTGGAGGGCGCCAACCCGACCGGCTCGTTCAAGGACCGGGGCATGACGCTCGCGGTCTCCAAGGCGGTCGAGGCCGGCAACAAGGCGATCATCTGCGCCTCCACCGGCAACACCAGCGCCTCCGCGGCGGCGTACGCGGCCCGTGCCGGCCTGACCTGCGCGGTGCTCGTGCCGCAGGGCAAGATCGCGCTGGGCAAGCTGGCCCAGGCGCTCGTGCACGGAGCGCGGCTGCTCCAGGTCACCGGCAACTTCGACGACTGCCTGTCGCTGGCCGCCAAGCTCGCCCAGGACTACCCGGTCGCCCTGGTCAACTCGGTCAACATCGACCGGCTGCACGGCCAGAAGACGGCCGCCTTCGAGATCGTCGAGGCGTTGGGCGACGCGCCCGACATCCACTGCCTGCCGGTCGGCAACGCCGGCAACATCTCCGCCTACTGGATGGGCTACTCCGAGGAGCTGCGGGACGGCAACGCCACCCGGGCCCCCAAGATGTACGGCTTCCAGGCGGCCGGCGCCGCCCCGATCGTCAGCGGCCAGGTGGTCCGCGAGCCGTCCACGATCGCCACCGCCATCCGGATCGGCAACCCGGCGAGCTGGACCAGGGCACTCGACGCCCGGGACTCCTCCGGCGGCCTGATCGCGGCCGTCACCGACCGGGAGATCCTGGCCGCGTACCGGCTGCTGGCCCGCGAGGTCGGGGTCTTCGTCGAGCTGGGCAGCGCGGCCAGCGTGGCCGGCCTGCTCCAGCAGGCCGCCGCCGGTCGGATCCCGGCCGGCTCGACGGTGGTCTGCACGGTCACCGGCCACGGCCTGAAGGATCCGGAGTGGGCGATCTCCACCGCGCCCGTGCCGACCACCATCGCCAACGACCCCCTGGCCGCCGCCCGCTGTCTCGACCTCGCCTGAGCCGCCAGCGGATCGGCACCGGTCGACGCCGACGGGAGTGATCCGGCGCGGCCGAGGCGAGCCCTGTGCATCGGACGGGGGCAGGGCCGACCGGGGTCGGTCAGGCCGGGTGGGGAAGAATCCGTACCCCCGCCAATCGCCTTTTCAGGAGTGAGTCACGCCGATGTCGCTGCTCGCCAGATTCAGCCTCGCCAACCGAGGGCTGATCGCCCTCATCGCGGTGGTGACCACGCTGTTCGGGGCGTTCGCCGTACCGTCACTGAAGCAGCAGCTCCTGCCGTCTCTGGAGTTCCCGGCCGCGTTCATCGTGGCGGTCTACCCCGGCGCCGGGCCCGAGGTCGTCGAGTCGCAGGTCACCGAGCCGATCGAGAACGCCCTCCAGGGCATCCCCGGGCTGGACCAGGTCACCTCGACCTCCCGCGAGGGATCCACGACCGTCCAGGTCCAGTACGAGTTCGGCACCGACCTGGACGACGTGGTCAACAAGATGCAGACCGCGCTCAACCGGATCGACGCGCAGCTGCCGGAGGGGGTCGACCCGCAGGTCATCGCCGGCAGCACCGACGACCTGCCCGCGGTGGTGCTCGCCGCCTCCGGCGGTGCCGACCAGCGTGTCCTCGCCGAGAAGCTGCGCGCGGCGGTCGTGCCCGAGCTGGAGGCGATCGAGGGGGTGCGGACGGTCGACCTGACCGGCGCCCGCGACGACGTCGTGGTGGTCATCCCGAACCCGGCGAAGCTGGCGGCGGCGAAGCTCCAGCCGACCGCCCTCGGCGCGGCGTTGCAGACCAACGGCGTGACGGTGCCGGCCGGTGCGGTGACCGACGGCACCCGCGCGCTCCCGGTGCAGGTCGGTACCCGGCTCGCCACGTTGGACGACCTGCGCGGCGTCGTGGTCGCGCCGGCGACGGGCCGGGCGGCTCCGGTCCGCCTCGGCGACGTGGCCACCGTCGAGCAGCAGCTCGCCCCGGCCACCGCGATCACCCGCACCAACGGCAAGGACAGCCTGGGCATCGCGATCACCGCCTCCCCGAACGGCAACGCGGTGCAGATCTCGCACGAGATCCGGGACCGGCTCGCCGAACTGCGGGAGGCCTCCGGCGCCGAGCTGACCGTCGTCTTCGACCAGGCGCCGTTCGTCGAGAAGTCGATCGAGAGCCTGACCACCGAGGGCCTGCTGGGCCTGGTCATGGCCGTCGTGGTCATCCTGGTCTTCCTGCTGTCGGTCCGCTCCACCGTGGTCACCGCGGTCTCCATCCCGCTCTCCGTAGTGGTGGCCCTGATCGCCCTCTGGATCGGCGACTACTCGCTCAACCTGCTCACCCTCGGCGCGCTCACCATCGCGGTCGGCCGGGTGGTCGACGACTCGATCGTCGTGCTGGAGAACATCAAGAGACACCTGGAGTACGGCGAGCCGAAGCGGCAGGCGATCCTCGCCGCAGTCCGCGAGGTGGCCGGCGCGGTGACCGCCTCCACCCTCACCACGGTCGCCGTCTTCGCGCCGATCGCGCTGGTGGGCGGCTTCGTCGGGCAGCTCTTCGCGCCGTTCGCGATCACCGTCACGGTGGCCCTGCTCGCCTCGCTGCTGGTCTCGCTGACCGTCATCCCGGTGCTCGCGTACTGGTTCCTGAAGCCCCCCGGCGGCACGGCGGACGACGCCGCGGTGCGCCGGGCGGCGGAGGAGAAGGAGCTGCGCAACCCGTTGCAGCGGGCGTACCTGCCGGTGATCGGGTTCGCGACCCGCAAGCGGGCCACCCGGTGGATCACGCTGGGGCTCGGCGTGCTCGTGCTGTTCGGCACCTTCGGCCTGTCCCGCCAGCTGGAGACCAACTTCATCGACGACTCCGGCCAGGACACCCTGAGCATCACCCAGGAGCTGCCGGCGGGCACCGGGCTGGCCGGCACGGACGCGGCAGCCCGCCAGATCGAGGCGGTGCTGGAGCGCACCGAGGACGTCGAGACGTACCAGGTCACGGCGGGCGGCGGGGACAACCCGTTCGCCGGCGGCGGCGGCAACAACGTCGCCAGCTGGTCGCTGGCCCTCGGCGAGGGCACCGACGCCAAGAAGATGCGGGAGAAGCTGCGCCGGGAGTTCGACGCCCTGGGCGCGGGCATCGGTGAGATCAGCTTCGGCGCCGGTCAGGGCGGGGCGGCCGCCAACCAGATCGAGGTGGTCGTGCAGGGCTCCGACCCGGAGGCGCTGACCCGGGCCGCCGAGGAGGTCCGCTCGGCGATGGCCGGGCTGGCGGGCGTCGAGGACGTCTCCACGAGCCTCGCCACGCGGGTGCCGCGCGTCGACGTCACCGTCGACCGGGTCGCCGCCGGGCGGGTCGGGCTCACGGAGGCCGCCGTCGGCCAGCTGGTGGCCCAGGCGTTCCGGGGCGCGCCCCTGGGGCAGGTCACGCTCGACGACGGGCAGCGGGACGTGGTGCTGCGGTTCGCGGGCAAGCCGCCGACCACGGTGGAGGAGCTGCGCGCGTTGCCGGTCGGGCCGGTGAAGCTCGGCGCCATCGCCGACGTCACCCAGACCGAGGGCCCGCAGCAGGTGAGCCGGATCGACGGCGAGCGCAGCGTCTCCGTCACCGGTACGGCCACCGGCTCGAACCTCGGCGCCATCACGCAGGAGCTGCAGAAGAAGCTGGACGGCATCGACGTACCGGGGGCGACCTTCGCCATCGGCGGGGTCAGCGCGGACCAGGAGGAGGCCTTCGCCGACCTGGGCCTGGCCGTGCTCGCGGCCATCGCGATCGTCTTCCTGATCATGGTGGCGACGTTCCGCAGCCTGGTGCAGGCGCTGATCCTGCTGATCTCCATCCCGTTCGCGGCGACCGGCGCGATCGGCCTGCTGCTCGCCACCGGCACCCCGCTGGGCGTGCCGGCGCTGATCGGCGTGCTCATGCTGGTCGGCATCGTGGTGACCAACGCGATCGTGCTGCTGGACCTGGTCAACCAGTACCGGGCCCAGGGCATGGGGGTCCAGGAGGCGGTGGTCGAGGGCGGCCGGCGCCGGCTGCGGCCGATCCTGATGACCGCGGTCGCCACCATCTTCGCGCTGCTGCCGATGGCCCTCGGCCTCACGGGGGAGGGTGGCTTCATCTCCAAGCCGCTGGCGATCGTGGTGATCGGCGGTCTGCTCAGCTCGACGCTGCTCACCCTGATCCTGGTGCCGACGCTCTACGCGATGGCGGAGAACACCAAGGAGTCGTTCCGCTCCCGGCGGGCCCGCCGGTCCCGATCGCGTCCACCACCGGCTCGGGCACCGGGTAGGAGTTCTCGTTGGTGTTCAGCCG